>CBDURB010000092.1:0-5905 GCA_965369585.1 uncultured bacterium | reverse complement strand
GTTCGGGAGGACGCTATGGGTTTCTTGAGCTTCTTCGGGTCGTCCCCCTTAGGCATCGCTCTCACCGCCATCATCGTCATCCTCATCGCTGCCGTTATCTTCATCGGCGCCAACGTCATCCTCGCCTTCAGCGGCGGCCCCGGCCCCTGCACGCCTGGCGGCGGCACCATCACCGTCAACGCCGCCAACGCCGACGGGTTCCAGGAGAAGTGGGACGGCTTCGACGCCGTATTGGACGGCGGGTCACCGTCATCCGTGAGCTTCAGCGAGAGCGAGGTGACCTCTCGCGCCGATCAGTACATCAGGGACGAGACGGCCGTCGATTTCGCGAACGTCCGCATATGCATTCACGACGGCTTCGGTGAGGCCACAGCCAAGCTAGAAGCATTCCTGGGGCTGGAAACCAAAGTCAAGATCAAGGGAAACCTGGATCTCAGCGGCGACCACCCGGAGGCCCTGGATCTCGAAATCGATATCGGCAACGTCCCCAACTTCATCACCAACGCGATCGAGGGATTCGTTGAGGATGCGGTTGACGAGGCGCTGGAAGACATCGACCTGAGCCACACCTACACCCCCACCCTCACGGAGGGCAACGCCCAGATCGACGGCGTGCCCTAGCGCGCCAGCTTCTCCACCAGACGCCGGAACCTCAGGTTCGCCTCACCCTTCAGCACGCGCCCATGCCCGAAGCAGGCGACATCGAACTCCAGCGCCGCCAGCTTGCCGATGCTCCCCTTCGCCTGCTCACGGTCGGCGGTGAACATACCGATGGGCAGGCCCAACCGTAGCATGTTGGCCGCGGCATCCCCCACGAACAGCACGTTCTTCGAGGGCAGCAGGAACGACAGGTGCCCCGGCGTGTGACCGGGCGTGTGCACCGCCTTGATACCGCCCGCGAGGGGAAGCTCCTCCCCGTCCCCCACCTCCACGTCCACGTCGGCGGGCGGCGCCGGCGGTGACATGCGCGACAGCAGCGGCCCGGCCAGCTTGCCCAGCAGGCTTCCCGGGTTCGGCCCCGGCTGCGGCTCGTCCCCGCGCACGATCGGGCTGTCCGCGGGGTGAACGTAGCACTTGGCCCCGGTGGCTTCCTTCAGGGCGGCCAGGCTGCCGATGTGGTCTATATGGTGGTGAGTGATCAGGATGTGCCTGAGGTCCGCCGGACGTCTGTCCGCTCCAGCTACTGCGCTGAGGATAGTGTCCTTCTTCTTCGCGAGTCCTGAGTCCACCAGCGTCAGGCCGTCCTCACCAACGATGAAGAAGGCGTTCACATACCCCATCCCGATGCCGTACACGCCCGAGACGATCTCCTCCAAGGCCATGCTTATCCTCCTTGCTGGCGCCGGAGCATTCGCGGTTCGCTCATGAAAGCGGCTGCAAGGTACCAGGCCGCCTGCGGCCTGTCAACGATGGTTGACAGCTAGAACAAATCGCCTAAACTTGGAACGACGATAATGCCCGGTTGACATCCCTTACTCAACGGCTAGAATTGGGGAAGGTGAGAATCCCCTTTAGCAGATAGGCCATCCCTTGCCCACCATACTTCACACCGCGGACGTCCACCTGGATCGCACTTTCGGCGGTAGCGGCATGAAGACTGACATCGCCAACAACCGCCGTCAGGAGCTCCGCGACGCCCTCCGCCGCTTCATCGATCTCGCCATCGAGCAAAAGGTCGACGCCGTTACCATCGGCGGTGACCTCTACGAGCATGAGCGCTCCACTCTGGACACCGGCCACTTCCTCCGGCAGCAGTTGGAGCGCCTGGCCCCCATCCCCGCCTTCATCGCCCCCGGCAACCACGACCCCTACGTCCCGGAGTCCCTCTACCGCCAGATAGAATGGCCCCCCAACGTCACCATCTTCAGCGAACCTGCCTTCCAACCCGTCCCCCTGAGCGATGAGCTCACCCTCTGGGGCGCCGGCCACAACGGCCCCGCCATGCGTGACAACCTCCTCAAAGGCTTCCACGTATCCGGGCCCGGTCGCCACCTCCTCCTGTTTCACGGCTCCGACACCCACGCCGTCCCCGAGGGTAAGCCCGCCCACGCCCCCTTCCAGCCTGCTGACATCGGCGCTACCGGCGCCCACTTCGCCCTCCTGGGCCACTATCACCAGGCCCGCCTCTCACCCCGTGATGACCCCACATTCGCCTACCCGGGCACCCCCGAACCCATAGGCTTTGACGAGGAAGGCGACCACTTCGTCGTCCTCTTGCGCGTCTCCCAGGATGCCTTCAGCCCTCAACTCCTCCCCTTTAACCGCATCAACTACCGCACCTTTCACTCGGACGTCTCCTCCATGCTTACTTCAGACGAGATCCGCGCCGCCATCGAGTCCTTCGCCTCCGCCGAAGAGGGAGCCGCCGCATCACTCATCGCCCGCATCATCCTCCAGGGCCAACTCCAGCCCGAGGTCGACTTTGACCGCGCCGGCCTCCTCAACGCCTGCGCGGAGCGCTTCGCCTTCCTGGACATCGTGGACTCAACCTACCCAGCCTACGACTACGACGAGCTGGCTGAGGAGTCCACTACCAAAGGCACCTTCGTCCGGCTTATCCGCCGCAAGATGGAAGCGCTCAGCGGTTCCGAGCTGGAGTCCGCTGAGACCGCCCTCGTCTACGGCCTCGACGCCTTCGACAAGCGGGAGGTCAGGCCGCGGTGAGGCTGCGCCGCATCGAACTCGCCGGCTTCGGCTGTCTGCAATCCTTCCAGACCGACCTGGCCCCCGGTCTCAACCTCTTCCACGGCCTCAACGAGGCCGGCAAGTCCACCCTCCAGCAGGCCGTCCTTGCTCTCCTCTACGGCTTCTACGACCACGACCGCGCCCGTCCCGACGAGACCGCCCGCCACAAACGCTTCCGCCCCTGGGCCGGTCCCGATTACCGCGGCCTCCTGGAATACGAGCTGAATAACGGCCGCCGCTTCCAGGTACGCCGCGACTTCACCACCGCTGACATCCCCACTCAACTCGTTGACCTCACTACAGGCCAGGACATCGCCTCTCAGTTCGGACGCGGCCGCCACGGCAACCTCCCCTTCGCCCGCCGTCACCTAGGGATGAGCCGCACCGTCTTCCAGAGCTGCGCCTTCATCTCCCAGGGCGAGATATTCGAGGTCTCCCGCGACGCCCCCCGCGAGATCGGTGATGCCATCGCCGCCCTGGCCGACTCCGCCCGACGCGACGTTTCCGCCACCAACGCTATCCAGCGCCTCAACAACCTCATCGCCAAGATCGGCACCGACCGTGCCCGCACCGCCGACCTCCCCCGCGCCCGCGATCACCTCCGCACCGCCCAGCGGGAGCTCCAGGCGCTGGACCAGGCCCGCCAGACCTTCGCGGACAAAGCAGCCGAGGTCGACCGCCTCCAGAGCCGTCTCGCTGAACTCCAAGGCGAAATCGCCCGCACAGACGTCCTTCTGACCCGTTCTCAGACCGTCGACCTGGCAGGCCGCCTCCAGGACCTGCGAGACGCCGACCAGGCCCTCAACCGCAGCCAGGCCCGTCAGAAGGAGTTGAAGCCTTACGCCACCGTCCCCACCCATCTCCGCGACGAGATCCAGGGCCTCAGCGGCCGCCGCCACACCACCACCGGTACCCTCCAGCGCCTCCAGACCGATCTGGCTGAGGCCGGCGCCGCCCTAGACGAGGAGACCCGCCTCCAATACCCCACTCTTCAGGCGGAGGTGGGCTCCCTCTCGCCGGACCAGCTCCAGGCCCTGGAACAGCTGGCCTATACGCCCCCTGCCCCCAGCCGCCGCCTGCCTGCCGCCCTCCTAGCCGGGGCCCGCGCCATCGGCCACGCTCTCGCCGCCCTGGCGCGCAGGCTCATACGTCTCATCCTCCGTCGACAGGCCGCGCCCGCCCAGGAGCCCGCTTCGCCACCGCCCCCCGCCACGACCTCCGCAGAGGCTGTCCTCCTCCTGGAAAAACACCGCCGCTTCCTGACCCTTCGTCCCGCCCTGGACAACCTGACCCGTCTCCAGGCTGAAGAGAACCGCGCCGCCGCCGCCCTGACCGCTATCGACGGCCAGCTCCAGGGTCTCCTGACCACAGCCGCAACCCCCGCACACAGCGACATCCAGGCCTCTATCGCCACCTTCCTTCAGGCCTGCGACCTTCGCCGGGAATACGAGGCCGCCCTAGCCGCCGAGGAGCAGGTGGCTAAACGCCGTCGCGCCCTTCTCCACGGCCGCTCGCCCCAGGAGCTGGAGCGCCAGCACCAGCAGCTCACCGGAAACCTCCAGCGGCTCCTGGCCCTGCACCCCAACCTGGAAGAGAGCGAATCAGACCAGACTCTGGAGGAGCTTGCGGCTCGCCTCGATACCTTGCGCCAGGAGCGGGAGGAGGCCCAGCTGCGGCACACCCAGCGCAGGACGGAGATCGATCACGCTTTCGCCCAGCACCGCCCCCACCCGGAAATCGAGGAGGAGATCGAGCGCTGGCAGCGGGAGGTCAGCCAACTGGAGCGCGCCCGCGCCGCCGCCCAACTGGCCAAGGACACCATCGAGGAGGCCGTCACCGAGGTCTACCGCGACTTCGCCCCCCGCGTTAACGAATTCCTCAGCCAGGGCGTGGACTTCGTCACCCAGGGACACTACACCCATGCCTTCGTCGATCCCAGCACTCTACAGATATCTCTGGATGTGCCGGAGATCAACCGAACCATAGCCGACCCGCCCGTCAGTCACGGCACTCTCGCCCTGATGTATGTCCTCATGCGCATCGGCCTCGCCCAGCATATGAGCTCTATCGGCGAGCCTGTCCCCCTGGTCTTGGACGACCCGTTCGTGGATATCGATAGCCAACGCCTGCCCCGTCTCCTAGACTTCCTGGCCCGTCTATCGCAGGAAAGGGGCATCCAGATACTGCTCTTCTCCAAGGACGACCAGATCCTTCGCTGGTTTGAAGACAGTGCCCTGGAGCCTCAGCACCGCCTCTACCACCTCCCCCCCTTGGACGAGCCGCAGGCTACGGTTGCAACCGCCGTCCTAGATCATCGCCTTCTGTAGCCTTTCCCGTTAGCGCCGCCATCATCCGGGCGCACAATCGGCGTCATCACACACGTATACAAGCACGAACCCCTGCATTTATGTCATTACCAAACACAAACCATGCCCTTCACCTGTAACATGTGGCGTCCCTCAATCGTCATCAACATTGGGCAGCGCTACACCTACCTGCCAGACAGGATCCCATTAACGATTATGAAGACTACAACAGTACAGGAAACAGAAACCAGAACCAGCCTGAGGGCCGCTTACGTCCTCGCCGACCCGGACGTTTGGTCGTCCACCTTCCAGACGGCGCTACAGGCTGAAAACTTCAACATCTCCCCCTCCCCGGAGTTACACGATCTGTTCGACCGCGCCCACGACGAGCCGCCCGATCTCCTCGTCCTGGCCAAACAGAACGCGCGGTTCGCCGTGCGCGCCTGCCTCGCCGTGCGCGGGCTCCAGGACGTGCCAACCATCGTAGTGATCGCCAGCGAAAGCGACTTCGTGCCTGTGATGGACGCCGGCGCCGACGACGCCGTCACGGCATCAAGTGACGCCACTGTCTTCGCCGCTCGCGTCCGCGCTCTGCTCCGCAGGGCTCAACACTGGCAGACCGGCCAGACCGCCGGCATCATAGCTATAAGAGACCTCCTCATTGACCTCGACAAGTGCGCGGTAGTGTTGAAGGAGCGTCCGGTCCCCCTGACGCCCACTGAGTTCCGCATCCTGGCCGTCCTGGCAGAGAAGGCAGGCAGAGTGATTGACGCCCGTTCTCTCCTCTCCGCCATCCACGACCACGACTACGATGACCGCGAGGCTCAGAACCTGGTGAAGGTTCACATTGCCAACCTGAGGCGCAAGCTGGAGGACGGCCGCGACGGCAACCCCTACATCCTCTGCGTCCGCGG
>CBDURB010000091.1:0-5918 GCA_965369585.1 uncultured bacterium | reverse complement strand
CTATGAATTTGGTGGTCATGAAGTCGCCCCTCCTCAACTGCGATATATCCAAGGATCGAAGCGCCGCAAAAGGTACCCTAATCCTTTAACAGGAAGGAAGGCCAGGTGTTACAGTGCGACTAGTTATTGCGGCGCGGCCCGGCGTGCTACAATCCATCCCGTGCTCAGATACGACCCGGAAGCGGCCGTCGCCCATCTGCGGAAGGCGGATCCGACACTGGCGCGCGTCATCGACAGCATCGGCCCGTTCGCGATGGAGCCGCGCGACGGTACTTTCCGCTCCCTGGCACGCGCCATCTTCTTTCAGCAGCTCGCCGGCCCGGCGGCTCGCGCCATCATGAACCGTGTCCTTGCAACGCTGGATACCGACGACAAGCGCTTCTTCACCCCCGAGCAGCTCCTGGCCGCCAGCGACGAGCAGCTGCGCACGGCCGGCCTCTCCCGGCAGAAGCTCGCCTACCTGCGCGACTTATCGGAGAAGTTCGCCTCGGGCCAGCTCAATGAGGGGGAGTTCGCATCGCTGGACGACGAGGAGGTGATCAACAGAGCCTCCTCCGTGAAGGGGATAGGCCGCTGGACGGCGGAGATGTTCCTGATCTTCTCGCTGGGGCGGCCGGACGTGCTGCCCGTGGACGATGTTGGCGTGCAGCGCGGATTCCGGCAGTCGTACGGCCTGCCGGGCCCACCCACGCCGGAGGAGATGCAGCGCATCGCGGAGCCCTGGCGGCCCTATCGCAGCGTTGGTACGTGGTACATGTGGCGCTGCCTGGGCGTGGCGCTGCCGGAGGAGGGCCGGTAGGCGGGCCGAGTGGAGTCGTTGAGCAACGTGGGGTAGAACCCTACGATAGCCGTAAGTCTTGCCCGACAGACAGACCGAGAGCGAAAAGCTACAGTAACATGGCGGGGGCGGAGACACGTGCCATGTGGACCATAAACATTCGACTTGGCCTAGCGGAATTCTTCGCATTCGCGAGCCTGCTCATCGTGGCCGGTCTCCTCACGGTTGCCTTCCTCAGCGGGTGGACGATCGCACTGGTGCCGGCGATCACCTACACTCTCGCCATTGGCGCGACCTACGTTCTGTACCGGCGATACTTCAGCCAAGAAGCGGAGGTTTCGCGGCCCGTTGCGTCGGTAGCCCGCTTTCGAGTGGTCGGTGTCCGCGGCGTATGTCCCCTCGGCCGGCGCGAAGGCGACTTAGTGACGGTCGGGCCCGCCGGCGCAGTCATCCCGCAACTGTGTCCGCCCGCCGAGCACGTCCTGCGCCGGGCGGCGTCAGCGGGCGCGGAGCCGGAGATCAAAGAGTGGTGCTGCCCCATCTTCGACCACCTGCTGGTGTTCCGGCGGGAGTTGAAGGCCGCGTAGGAGCGGCCCGTGACTCCGCCTTCTGCATGGGAGAGTCTCCGCCGTCAGGCGTACACTGTCTCTGATTCCGTTGGCGCTCTTATTTGGCTTCGACGATAATGGCCAGAATATCTGAGCTGCCTATGTTCTCCACCCGGTGGGTCCAAGCCTCATTCCACATCACGTGCCCATCAGGGATATCCGCCTCTACGACTCCTCCGTCAGGGAGATGTATCTTGGCTTTGCCGCCCTTGACGAAATAGACGGTCTCGGACGGATGTGAATGCGTCTCGTCCGTCTCCCCCGCCTTCAAGTCCATCTGCAGGACCCGAACCTGGTCGTTCTCCAACAGCACCTTGTAGCTGTTGGGTGATACTTCAACCGGATCTATGTAGGCCACAACTCCTCCTGATCTAGGTGCGAAACTAGTTACACGTCAGCCTATGCTTTGGCAATTTGTTTCGTCAACCCCCTCAGCATTGCCATCCTGGATACGGATTCCCAATACCAGCCAGCGCTGCCAGGCGCACGCTCCTAAGCTGGTTCGGGCCAGCCTCTCCGCTTGACCCCTTACCGTGCACCAGATACGATGCTAGACGCCCAACGCTGGACAGGAGGACACCATGAACGAAGTCGTCATCGTCGGGGCGGTGCGCACACCTATCGGCACCTTTGGCGGCGCGTTCGCCGATGTCCCAGCCACCAAGCTGGGAGCGACCGCAATCGCCGAGGCGCTGAAACGGGCGGGCGTCAAGCCGGAGCAGGTTGACGAGGTGCTCATGGGAAACGTCCTCTCCGCCGGGCTGGGGATGAATCCGGCCCGCCAGGCCGCCATCGCCGCGGGCATTCCCGATAGCACCCCTGCCACCGCTATCAACAAGGTATGCGGCTCCGGCCTCAAGACCGTCGCCCTGGCCACGAGCGCCATCTTGCTCGGCGACGCCGAAATCGTAGTCGCGGGCGGCATGGAGGGGATGTCCAGCGCCCCTTACCTCCTACCGAAGGCCCGCTACGGCTACCGGATGGGCCACGGCGAGGTTACAGATCACATGGTCAGGGATGGCCTCTGGTGCGCCCTTGAGGACTGTCACATGGGCAACACCGCCGAGAATATCGCCCAAGAGCGCGAGATCTCCCGCGGCGACCAGGACGCCTTCTCCGCTGAGAGCCAGCGGCGGGCGGGCCAGGCCTGGGAGACGGGCGTCTTCGCCGAGGAGGTGGTGCCGGTTGAGGTCAAGCGGCGTAAGGAGACGATCGTCGTCGATAGAGACGAGCACCCACGGCCGGACACCACCGCGGAGAAGCTGGGAGGGCTGCGGCCCGCCTTCGCGTCCGACGGCAGCGTCACCGCCGGCAACGCCTCCGGCATCAACGACGGCGGCGCCGCTGTGGTGGTGATGTCCGTCAAGAAGGCCGAGGAGCTGGGTGTGAAGCCCCTGGCCTCCGTTCGCGCCTACGCCTCCGCCGGTGTGGCGCCTCGCGTGATGGGGCTGGGCCCGATACCGGCCACGCGGAACGTGCTGGCCAAGTCCGGCCTATCGCTGGATGAGATCGACCTGATCGAAGCGAACGAGGCGTTCGCCGCTCAGTCGCTGGCCGTGGGGCGCGAGCTGGGCTGGGACTGGGAGCGGGTCAACGTCAACGGCGGCGCTATCGCCCTGGGCCACCCGATAGGCGCCAGCGGCACCCGCATCCTGGTGACGCTCCTGTACGAGATGAAGCGCCGCGAGGCGAAGCGGGGTCTGGCCACCCTCTGCATCGGCGGCGGCCAGGGCATCTCCATGATCGTGGAGTCAGTCAACTAGCTTCGCAGAACCCATATCCTAGAACATACAGACGCTTGTGGTCTTGGTTCTCAGTTCTGGGTTCTAGGTTCTAATGCCATGCGCGAACAAGACGTTTGCCTGAACCTGCTCCTGGGCTGGCTGGCCGACCAGCACGGCCGCCGCTTCACGACAGAAGAGCGGCAGGAGCCCGGCCCAAACGTCCTCGCCGCCAGCGCGACGGACGGCTCCTTCCGCCTCGCCGTAGAGGTGCACCCGATCCTCGAGGCGATTGAGAACCAGGACTGGCTCGCCCATCGCGAGCGTCTCCAGGATGAGATGGCGGCGGAGCTCACCGGGGCGTACGCACTCTGGCTGCCCCCAGGCGCGGACCTGCCCAGCGGCGCCAACGAGACGCAGAGCCTCGTCAAGCTGACCCGTGAGGCGGCGCTCCGGCTGGAGCCGGGGCAGCGCGCTTACGTGCCGCTGCCGATCTCCATCTTCATCAAGAAGCAGCAGGAGGAAGGCTCCCTGATGTCCGTCAGCGGCGGGCTGAACCACCATTGGGCCCGCCTCACGGAGCGGGTCAGGGGCACCTATGACCTGGACAGTACCCGCCTTCACCGCCTGCCGGAGTCCGAGGAGCACCTGGGCCAGCTGTTCGAGCTGATCTGGGAGCGGGCCACCGGCCTCGATACCGTAGGCCAGTGGGTGGAGCTGGAGACGATCGACGCCTGGACGATCCAGCGGCTCCACGGCGATGGCGGCATGACTATCGTAGGGAGGCCGCCGGGCGAGCTCGGGGATATCGGCCTCAGCGTCCGGCGCAACTTCCGCCGTCTGCTCGCCGATGCGGGACCACGACTGCGTAGCCGCGAGGCGGACATCAAAGCGCTGGTCGTCCTCGGCTGCTACGGGCGCATGGAGGAGGAGGGAGCGACCACCGCCATGCGCGGCTACGACCCGAGCCTGTACGCCGGTCTGGACTTCGTCTGCCTGGCGGCGGACGGTCTGATCAAGCCGCTAATGGAAGCTCGGGCCGGTGCTCTGCCCTGGGCCTAGCAGGCGTAATGTTACGCTAGGCCAGCCCGCCGTAGCTTCCCTGGTAGAAGATGAGCGGTCCATGGCCGTTCAACCGTCCGGCGTCCACGACCCCGCCGATGAATACCGTGTGGTCGCCGCCCGGGAAGCGCTCCACCACGCGGCAGTCCAGATAGGCGAGGCTGCCCTCGATGATCGGAGCGCCGGTGGCCCGCGTGTGGTACGACACACCGTCAAGCCTGTGCGCGGCCGCACCCTCCTTGACCGCGAAGCCGTCGGCAAGACCTTCCTGCTCCAGACTCAGGATACTGAGGGCGAAGATGCCGCTGCCATCGATGATATCGTGGCTGTCGGCTGACTTGTCGATGCAGATGAGCACCAGCGGCGGCTCCAGCGACACGGACGCCACCGCGTTGGCCGTCATGCCATGCAGCTCCTCGCCGAGACGGCTGGTGACGATGGTAACGCCGGTGGCGAACCGGCCCATGACTTGGCGGAACTCGTCCTTGTCAGGCGTCACGCCTCTGCCCTTCCTCTAGCGCCCCACACGGGTCTGAGATAGGCTACTCCGTGTAGCGAGTATACACGAATGAAAAGCGAACGATGAGCCGCTACTCACTTGCCGTTGGCGTGGCGCCGGCGGAGGAGATCGCGCGGCTGGCCCGCCAGGCGGAGGACGCCGGCTTCGACGCGCTGTGGGCGCCGGAGATGTCACACGAGCCGTTTCTGCCCCTGGCCGCCGCGGCGACGTCCACCTCACGCATCCAGCTCGGCACCTCGATCGCGCTGGCGTTCGTGCGCAGCCCCTGGGTGACCGCGCTCTCGGCACTGGACATGGACATTCTCTCCGGGGGCCGCTTCATCCTGGGCCTGGGCACCGGGTTGAAGCGGCTGAACGAGCGCTGGCACGGTGTCGCCTACGGCAAGCCCACGCCCCATATTAAGGAGTGCATTCAAGTCATCCGCCTGATCACGGAGAACGCCCACCTGGGCCGGCCGATCCGCTTCTCCGGCCAGTACTACGATCTGGACATCCAGGGCTGGCAGCGGCCCTACCCGCCGCAGCGGGAGCGCATCCCGATCTTCCTGGCCGGCGTACGCGAGGGGATGATCCGCACGGCGGCGGAGTTCGCCGACGGCCTCCTGGGGCACGCCATCTACTCGCTGCCCTGGATCCGGCAGACGGTGCTGCCCTCGGTGGCGCGCGGCCTCGCTCAGGCGGGCCGGGAGCGGAACCAGTTCCACATCTGCCTATCGGTCTGCTGCGCCGTGGGCAGGGACGGCGCCGCCGCCCGCCGCGCCGCCGCCGCGACCATCGCCTTCTACGCGACGGTGAAGACTTACGAGCCGGTATTCGCCGCCTTCCCCAGCGAGTACAGGCGCATACAGGAGGCGGACCTCAAGGGCGACACTACTGCCATGGTGGACGCCGTCTCCGACCAGATGATCGACGCCTTCGCCGTGGCGGGGACGCCGGAGGAGACGAGGGGCAAGCTGGAGGCGTACGTGGAGCTGGCGGACTCGATCTGCCTGCAGCCGCCGGATCAGCTCATCGACCCGGCGGAGACGGAGGTCTACCGCCAGGCGCTGCTGGCCACGTTCGGGCGCTAGGGGCACCACGAAAGGAACGTTCGGGAGCCGAGATTTCCCTAGCATTCGCCCAGGAACCCGCACCTTAGTTCATGTCCGCAGCGTTTAATACAACGGGCTGGCTGCCATGCGATACATCGTTGGTCTGTTCACACTAGTGTCGCTCTCCTTAGCTGCGTG
>CBDURB010000090.1:0-5938 GCA_965369585.1 uncultured bacterium | reverse complement strand
CGTCCGCGGCGGCGGGCATGACCTCCTCCGCGAAGCGGATAGCCCCCGGGGCAGTCTCCGTGGTGGCCGCGGTCGCAGGCGTCGCCTCCTCTGACACCGCGGCAGGCTCTGCGGCAGGCTCCGTCGTCGTCGGCCTCTCTTCCGCGATGGCCTCCATCCAGGGCTGGTCCGCACGCTCCGGCTCGGGTGACTGCGGTGGCGGAGGAGCCGCCGGCTGAGCAGCCGCTGGCTTAGCAGAGGCCGGAGGGGCTACCATCACCTCCGGCATGGCGGATTCCGGCTTGATGTCGATTCGCCAGCCAGTCAGCTTTGCCGCCAAGCGTGCGTTCTGACCCTCTCTGCCGATCGCCAGGGAGAGCTGACGGTCAGGGACGACTACGGAGGCGGTGTTGCTCTCCTCGTTGACCTGTACGCTGAGTACCTGGGCCGGGCTGAGCGCGTTGGCAACGCAGCGGGTCGGGTCCTGGTCCCACTGGACGACGTCGATCCGCTCGCCGCTGAGTTCGTTCACTATGTTCTGGATGCGGATGCCGCGCAGGCCAACGCAGGAACCGACAGGGTCGACACCTTCCTGCTGGGCGGTCACCGCGACCTTACTGCGATATCCGGCCTCACGGGCGATGGATCTGATCTCCACTACGCCTTTGTGTATCTCTGGTACCTCAAGCTCGAACAGGCGTCGAAGGAGGTTCTTGTGCGTGCGAGAGAGGATGAGCTGGGGGCCTCTCATGGAGCGGTGCACCTCTAACAGGTAGAACTTCTGTCGCTGGCCGGGCCGGTAGTGCTCCGTCCGTACCTGCTCCGGCACCGGCAAGATCGCCTCCGTCTTGCCAAGGTCGACTACGATGTGATTTGGTTCGATCCGCTGGACGAGGCCGGACACGATGTCCCCTTCGCGGTTCGAGAACTCCTCGAACACCATCTCCCGCTCCGCCTCCCGCAGGCGCTGGAGGACGACTTGCTTGGCCGTCTGAGCGGCGATGCGGCCGGCGTGGGATGGATGCACTTCTGTGGAGATGACATCGTCAATGGTGGCGTCCGGTTTGATCTTCTTGGCGTCCTGGATGGAGATATCGGCCTGGTCATCCTCTATCTCGGCCACCACCGTTTGCTCCTGGAAGACGTGATGATCGCCGGTCTCACGGTCGATGCGTACGACTATGTTGCCTTGGAGGTCACTGTCTTTCTTGTAGGCGGAGACGAGGGCAGCCTCCATGGCCTCCAGGATAACCTCCCTGGGCAGGTTTTTCTCCGCAGCGAGTTGCGTGATCGCTATCATAAACTCGCTCTTCACGGCCTGATCGACCTCCCTCATCCGCTGTTCGCGGGGCCAAAAAAAAGTGGGTCACCACCCACTCACACAAAGAGCGCTATTTCGATAGGACTATAGCACTTTCAGGGAGACATCGCAAGCAGTATTGGGGTAGGATTAGCGGCTAATTGCTGCTTTAATCAGGGACAACGCGCTGTCCAGCGGCACCAACTCGCTCTCCTTCTCCGAGCGGCGCTTGACCTCCAGCGATCCCTTCTCCAGGGTTCTGGGGCTGACCGTGACGCGCAGCGGCGTGCCCAGTAGGTCGGCGTCGTTGAACTTGACGCCGGGTGTCTCCTCACGGTCGTCGTAAAGCACGGCGAGCCCGTTCGACTGGAGGCTGTCGTACAGCTCCTCGGCGGCGGAACGCACCTCCTGCCGCTCCGGCTGGAGAGCGACGAGATGAACCTGGAAGGGGGCGATCTCGGCGGGCCAGATGATGCCTCGCTCGTCGTGGTTGGCTTCGATAATGGCGGCGAGCAGGCGCTCAGTGCCGATGCCGTAGCTGCCCATTACGGCGGGGCGCTGCTTGCCCTCGGCGTCCAGGTAGGTGGCGCCCAGCTTCTCCGCGTAGAAGGTGCCCAGCTTGAAGACCTGGCCCATCTCTATGCCGCGTCGCAGGTCCATGGGTGTGCGGCACTGGGACTCCCCATCGCTGGGCACGGCGCAGAGTGAGCCTTCCCCCGCAAGGGCGATATCTGCGACGGTGTCCGCCTGCCAGTCGCGGCTGTAGTTGACGTTCAGCAGGTGGGCGTCCGGTTTGTTGGCGCCGGCGACCAGGTTGACCTCCTGCGGCAGGAGGTCATCGGCGATGATGCGAACCCGCCGGGCGGCGGGCCGGCGCTCATTGAGGCCGACGGCGCCGGCGGAGCCGGGGACGAAGCCGGCGGCGGTCACCTCATCCTCGCTCATGTAGTGGAGGTCGGTGGCGCCCAAGGCATGACGGAGTTTCGACTCGTTCACGTCCATGTCGCCGCGAATTGCGACGAATACGGGTTCGCCATCCGCAGAGTAGAAGACGGCCTTGCAGGTCTTGGAGGTGGGGAGGCCGAGGTGATCGGCGAGGGCCTGGATGGTGTAGAGGCCGGGGGTGGGTATCTCCTCGACCGGCTTGGGCTCCTCGTCCGCCTGAGGCGGATGGGTGGGCTCCTTGATGAAGGCGGCGACCTCCGCGTTGGCGGCGTACCCGCACTTGGGGCAGAGGAGGCAGGTGTCCTCGCCGTATTGGGTGAGGTAGATGAACTCGTGGGTGTCACGGCCGCCCATGGCGCCGGAGTCGGCGAGGGCGGGCACCGTGGGGACGCCGCAGCGGTCGAAGATGCGGGTGTAGGCATCGTACATCTTGCGGTAGGAGACATCGAGGCCTTCGAAGTCCGTGTCGAAGGAGTAGAGGTCTTTCATGGTGAACTGGCGGAGGCGGATGAGGCCGCCGCGGGGGCGGGGTTCGTCGCGGAACTTGTGCTGGATCTGGTAGACGAGGAGGGGGAGGTCGCGGTAGGAGTGGACGTTGCGCTTGAACAGCTCGACGATGACCTCTTCGTGGGTGGGGCCGAGGACGAACTCGCGGTTGCGCTTGTCGGAGAAGCGGAAGAGGATGTCCTTCATGGTCTGGTCGCGGCCGGAGGCCTGCCAGATCTCGATGGGATGGATGGCGGGCAGCATGAGCTCCTGGCCGCCGGCGGCGTCCATCTCTTCGCGGATGATGCGTTCGACGTTGTGGAGGGCGCGCCAGGCGAGGGGGAGGAGGGCGTAGACGCCGGCGGCGATCTGGTGGACCAGGCCGGCGCGGAGGAGGAGCTGGTGGGAGGGGGTCTCCGCCTCCGCGGGGGGTTGGCGGAGGGTCTTGCCGAAGAGTTGGGACATGCGCATGGTGAGCCTATGGTGCGGGAGGGGAGGGCGGAGGGTCAAGGGTACGAACGATCAAGCGGTATTTCGTATCTGGGGAATGATAGAGGGGGCGGGGCCAGGTATGGGGTTTGATTGATGGGGAGTGTGTTTTTCGTTTCGGGCCGTGTGGCGTATTCGCGGGTGGGGGAGTTGGTGTCGCTTTTTTTGATTGTGCGACGATCATGGATAGGGGGTTGAACGTTCCATCAAGCAGTATTTATCTGGCGGGTGCTCCAGAGGCGGACACGGTCTTCCGGAGACGGACAAGTTGTTAAGGTGCGGGAACGCCCGGAGAGGGCGCGGCTTCAGGGTACGGCGGCGGGGCGAGAGGTGGTAGGGGAAGGTGGCAAAGGGGGGAGGGATCTTGCCCGCGCCACCCGCCGGCATGCGTTGGGACCGGCTTGGCCGATCTCTGGCCGGGCCATTGCGCCGGTGTCGCGGTCTCAGTCGGGGCAGATGACCGACGGAGGGTAGAGTTTGGGTGTGGGCCTAGCCTTCCCTGGAGAAGTAGAGAAGGACTCCCTCGAGTGTTTGGGTGTCATGAACTCCTACTACCGAGATGAGTTTCCATCCTTGCAAGCGGTAGGTATCAAGCGTGTCCTGCTGAGCCTGCATGAAGACGTGCCATTGCACTCCCTTGGCTGATGAGCCTTCGCGCTTTATAAAGGTGACACCATGCTCGTCGTTCATAGCTGCGCCCCCCGAAGGTTTAGCGTCCGATTGGTGTAGCGACAATCGATTACCGGCTCAGCGACAGGAATTCACTTACAGAAAGTACATCGTGAATACCCCCTTAGTCAATAGTCGCCCGCCGAGCCCGCGAAGATAGTCCCCTGGGCTATGGCGCCTCACGCGGCTCGAAGATGAACTCGTATAGCAGCGTGGTCACAAAGGTTTCGGCCTCTGGAGAGCCAAAGCCGCCCGCCCCGGCGAGACCGCGCCAAGCCGGATAGCTGGTGAGCGCGATGATGGCCCGCTTGGCCAGCAGTGGCTCAATGGCGCAGCGCTCCGACCAGCGGGCCATGAAGGCTTCGATGGCAGAAAACCATACTGCTCCCCCCATGATTTGCGCCCGCATCAGCTCCGGCACCTGGGCGGAGTGAGTGTAGGTGGCCCATATCTCGGGTCGATGGCGGCTGTAGATGGCGAATAGGGCAGCGACGAGGGTTTGCATGTCCTCCCGGGCGGACTGTCCAGGTGGGCGTTTGGATAGCTCTGCCATGAGCGCCTGGGCCGGATAGCGAACGGAAGCAGCCAGAAGATCGTCTTTGGTGCGGAAGTGTCGCTGCACTGTGCGCACTGAGACGTTAGCTTCGTCGGCGATCTCGGTCATGCTGATGGCGTCGTACGGCTTGGCTGCGAGGAGTCTAACCAGGGCCCGCTCGATGGCTGCGCGGGTGCGCTCGGTGAGCTTGGCGCGGTTGGCCATGGAGTAGCGTCTGGGCATGATGACCGAATTCTACGATGTTATGCAGGAGAAGGGCCACCTAAGCGCCGAACGAGGCGAGTCTGCGGGTGGGACGCTCAGGGGCTTCAGGCTGATACCGCCGTCGCCGAGACGGGCGGGCGTCGGTCGGCCCAGGGGCGGGCCTGCTCGAGCTGGGCGGCGAGGCGGAAGAGGGTGGCCTCGTCGCCGAAGCGGCTGACGAAGTGGCTGCCCACCGGCAGGCCGTCGCCGTTCCAGTAGAGGGGCACGGACATGGCGGGCTGGCCGGTGACGTTGCAGATGGGCGTGAAGGGGATGAAGACTAAGAGCCGGGGCAGCGCCTGGAGAGGGTTCTCGGGAGGAGAGTCGAGGGCGCCGAGGGGGATGGGGGGCTCGCCCAGGGTGGGGGTGAGCCAGACGTCGTGGTCGACGAAGAAGCGGGCGACATCACGGGTCAGTCTGTGGAGGTCGTGGACGGCCAGGATGTAGGCGGAGGCGGTCTGCTGGCGGCCCATCTGGTACAGGGCCCAGGTGGTAGGCTCGAAGAGGTCCTGGGTGGGTGTCCGGCCGACACGGCGGGCCCAACCGTCGATGGTGGCGGTGGTGGAGGCGGACACGAGGGCTGTGAAGGCGCTGTTCACTAGCTCGCCGTTGATGGTAGGGGAGGCCTCGACGACGTCGTGGCCGAGATCTGCGCAGAGGGCGGCGGCGTCCTTCACTGCGGCCACGCAGTCGGGGTGAACGGGAGTGCCGACGGGGGCCTGGGTGGTGAAGGCGATGCGGAGGCGTCCGGCTTCGGCGCCGACTTCCTGGAGGAAGGGTCGCTCCGGGGGGGGCGCCCAGTAGGGGTCGCCGAGGTCGGGGCCGGAGGTGGCATCGAGGAGAGCGGCGCTGTCGCGGACGGAGCGGGTGAGGGCGTGCTGGACGACCAGACCATGCCAGTCTTCGCCCAGATCGGGGCCCAGGGGGTTGCGGGCGCGGGTGGGCTTGAGGCCGAAGAGGCCGCAGCAGGAGGCGGGGATGCGGATGGAGCCACCGCCATCGTTGCCGTGGGCCATGGGGACGATGCCTGCGGCTACGGCTGCGGCGGAGCCGCCGCTGGAGCCGCCCGGGGTGCGGCCGGTGTCCCAGGGGTTATGGGTTGGGCCGAAGAGGCGGGGCTCGGTGGTCACGGTAAGGCCGAACTCGGGGGTGTTGGTCTTGCCGAGAATGATGAGACCGGCGCGCTTGTGCCGGGTGACGAGTTCCGTGTCATGGTCTGACACGTGATCGCTCAAGAAGCTCGAGCCTTCGGTCATGCGGACGCCGGCGAA
>CBDURB010000089.1:0-5947 GCA_965369585.1 uncultured bacterium | reverse complement strand
CATCGAACTTGTGGCGTGTCACCTCTGGAAGGGCGTAGTCGAAGGAGACGTTCGCGATATCGGCATACTTGGCGACGATGCGGAGGGTACGCTTCTCGCCGGCGCCACCGACGAGGATGGGAGGATGCGGTTGCTGCACGTTGGGAGGGTTGTACGGCGGCTGGTCGAGCTGGTAGTAGCGACCCTGGAAACTGGGACGGTCCTCGGTCCAGAGGAGCTTGATTACTTGCACGGCCTCGTCCAGCCTCTCGAGCCGTTCTTTGACGTTGTGGAAGGGGATGCCGAAGACCTGGTGCTCGTACTCGTGCCAGGAGCCGCCGATGCCGAAGTCTAGGCGGCCGTCGGATATGTGGTCCACAGTGGTGGCCATCTTGGCGAGGACGGCCGGATGACGGTAGGTGTTGCCAGTGACGAGGATCCCCAAGCGAATGCGTGACGTAGCCTGTGCGACGGCGGCGAGGGTTGCCCATCCCTCCAGATAGGAGCCTTCAGAGCCGAATTGTGTGCCCAAGCCGGTGACGAAATGGTCTGCCAGCCAGAGCGAATCGAAGTTGGAGTCGCGGTCGATCCACCGGCAGAGGGAGAGGTGCTCTTCCCAGGTCATCTGGCTCTGGGACACCTGTACACCGAACTTCAAGGTGCGCTCCTTTTCCAGAATGCCTTCACTTTTACGCGAACGTAAGGATAGGCTAACCCTACACCCCCGGTCAAGAGGGCGGCCTGCGTTTATTCGCCGTCCTTCTGCTCCAGCCCCAGCTGCTGCTTGTAGTCCGGCTCCAGAGCGGCCACGGCCCCCATCTGCAGAAACGTGGTGATTGGCCACTGGACGAACATGCGCATGAGGTCTTCTCCCGCCGGCAACTCCGGCTTATCGCCGATGATCTTCCGCTCCTGGAGACCCGCAATCTCCCGATCCGAAAGGCCGAGGAGGCCTTGCAGGATCTCCTTGTTGTGCTCACCGAGCTTGGGGGCGGGGGCGCGAGTGGACACATCGAAGGCGGAGAAGCGGGCGCCCGTTTGGCGAGGCACCGGCCGGGGGCCGACGTCAGGCTGATCGATCGTCTCGAAGTAGCCGCGCTCCCGAAGGTGCGGGTCCAGGAGCACCTCCTTCGGGTTGAGCACGGCGGCCGCGGTGACGCCCGCAGCCTGGAGCAGGTGCATCGCCTCGATGTGATCCTGCTCCCGCGTCCAGGAGGCGATCAGCTCATCCAGCTCGTCGTGGTGGCGGTGGCGGCCCAGCACGTCGGCGAACCGCTCGTCCCCCGCCCACTTGGGCTGCCCCACGGCCTCGCAGAACGCCTGCCACTCCGCATCGTCGCGCACGGTGAGCACCAACCAGTCGTCCTCGCCGCGACAGGGGTAGCAGCCCTGAGGCGCGAACCAGGGGCTGCGGTTGCCGATGCGCTCCGGCTCGCGGCCGTTGAACGCGTAGTCCATCAGCGCGTAGCCGCAGACAGGGATCGCCGCCTCCTGCTCAGACAGGTCGATGTACTGGCCCTTGCCGGTGCGTCGCCTGTAGTGCAGGGCGGTCAGGACAGCGCCCGCCCCCGCGATGCCGGAGTAGGGGTCGGTGAAGGAGATGCCGGTGCGCAGCGGCTCGCCGCCGCGATAGCCCGTGAGGGAGGAGATGCCGGAGGCGGGCTCCAGCCCCATCCCGTAGGCCGCGTAGTCGCGCCAGGGCCCGTTCTGGCCGTAGCCGGAGAGGGAGATCATGATCAGCTCCGGCTTTATCTTGCGCAGCGACTCGTAGTCCAGGCCGTGCTGGGCCATGACGCGAGGCGTGAAGCTCTCAGCGACGACGTCTACGTGGGGGATGAGGCGCTTGAGCAGCTCCACGGCATCCGGCTCGCTAAAGTCGAGGGTTAGAGACTTCTTGCCCGCGTTGCGGTAGAGGAAATAGCCCATGCGGTTCCAGAAGTCGTCGTGGGAGTCGTTATCAGCGATGACGAGGAGGTGGGTGATGTCGGTGCGCTTGAGGCCTTCAAGCTTGATGACCTCGGCGCCCAGGTCACAGAGGATACGGGTGCAGGTGGGCCCGGCGTAGACCTGGGTTAGGTCCAGCACGCGGATACCGGAGAGAGGCAGGCCGGCCATCACGTGACCCCCCGCTCGCGCAGGATGCGTGCCTCCTCCGCATCGTAGCCCAACTCCAGGAGCGCATCATGGGTGTGTTCCCCGAGAATCGGGGCGGCCCCCGAGCGAAGCGGCGTCTCCGACATCTTGAACGGCGCTCCTGCCACCTGCGTGCGTCCCAACTCCGGCTGCTCCACCTCCTGAAAGAACCCGCGCGCCTTCATGTGCTCGTCCTCCCGCAACAGCCGCGGGCTCATCACCGGCCCAAACGGCATGCGCAGCTCTTGAGCGCGCGTCAGCAGATCCCGCCAGTCGTGCTCCAGCAGGTAGGGGCGCAGTATCTCTTCGAACTTCTGCCACTGGATGGAGCGCATCCATAGGTTCGCGAAGAGGGGGTTCTGCTCAAGCTCCATCTGCTCCATGAGAACGGCCATTCCGAGAGGAAAGCCGGTGGCGCCCGGTACGACGACGATGTGGCCATCCTTGCAGGGGAAGATGTCCGCCGGGTAGGCGAACAGGTGGCGGGAGTAGAAGCGCTTGCGTATGGCGCCCATGAAAGAGTAGAGCGTGGTGTTGTACTCGTCGGCGGCGCCCAGCGCCTCCAGCATAGAAACGTCGATCTGCTGGCCCCCGCCGTTCGACGCGCGGTGCTCCACGGCGGCGAGAACGCCGACGAAGGCGTTGAGCCCGGCGAAGTACTCAGCCGGCTCGCCGCCGGTGCACAGCGGCTCCCTATCGGGGTCGCCCGTGATGTACATCAGGCCGGAGAGCGCCATGCAGGTCAGGGAGTTGCCCCGATAGCCGCTGTACGGCCCCGTCTGCCCGAACGGCGTAATGGAGCAGTAGACCAGCTCCGGAAACTCCTCCTTCAGGTCGTCGTAGCCCAGGCCAAGCGAAGCGAGATGGCCCGGCGCGTAGCTCTCCACCAGCGCGTCCGCCTTGGCCAGCAGCTTGCGCAGCACGGTGCGGCCGCTCTCGGTCTCGATGTCCAGGGTGACGCTCTTCTTGTTCCCGTTCAGGTGGATGAACAGCCCGCCCTTGTCGTGGTGAGGGACGTCGTCCGGGAACGGCCCCAGAGTACGGGCGTAGTCACCCTGGGGCGGCTCCACCTTAATCACCTCGGCGCCGCAATCGGCCAGCATCTTGGCGCAATAGGGCCCGGCGATCCCCTGGGAGAGGTCGATAACGCGCAGGTCGTCGAGGGCGAGGTCAGGCAAGGGCGCTCCTTCGTGTGCTACACGGAGGCTTGGAGCGGATGATACTACAACATTGGAACAGCAGCCACTGTCCCCTGTTCCCTGTTCCCCGTTCCTTTTGCTACAATGCGGGTCGCTGGAATGCCAATGCCTGTGCCAACCCTTTCAATGGACAAGCGCGGCCCCATCGCCCACCTGACGTTGCGGCGGCCGCAAACCCAGAACGCCATCGGCGGCGCCCTCCTGGGCGAGCTGTCCCGCGTCTGCGAAGCGATTGAGGCGGACGACAACGTCCGCGCGGTGGTGCTGGCCGCAGAGGGCGAGCACTTCTGCCTCGGCTGGGACGCAGCCCTCCTCGACGGAGAGGGCGGCGGCCCTCCCGCGGACCCCTTCGGCTGCCTGGCGGAGTTGCCGCGGCCGGTTATCTGCGCCGTCCAGGGCGATACCCTCAGCGCCGGCCTGGAGCTGGCCCTCGCCTGCGACATCCGCCTCGCCGCGGAGGACGCACACCTGGGCCTGCCGGAGACCAAGCTCGGCCGTGTCCCCATGGGCGGCGGCACCCAGCGCCTGGCCCGCCTGGTGGGCAGGGGCAAGGCGCTGGAGATGATCCTCACCGGCGAGCCGGTAGAGGCGCGGGAGGCGCTGCGCATCGGCCTCGTGAGCGCCGTGGCGCCTACCGATAAGCTGGCGGCCGAAGCGGAGGCGATCGCCGGCCGCATAGCGGAGCGCGGCCCCATCGCCGTGCGCTACGCCAAGGAGGCGATAAACCGCGGCCTGGAGATGCCCCTGGAGCAGGCCCTCCGCTACGAGACCGACCTGACGATCATCCTCCAGACCACGGTAGACAGAGCGGAGGGCGTCCGCGCCTTCCTGAAGAAACGCAAGCCGAAGTTCAAGGGACGATAGCGAAGGAGGTATCGATCAGATGCAGGTCGTCCTGGAGATGGATGAAGCCTGGTCGTTGATGTCGGTCATCACGTCCTACGTGATCGACCACAGCGGCGTATCGCAGGATGGGAAGTCGAAAATCAGGCGCTGGCGCAGCGACCGCGCTGCAGGCACGGTGGAGATGGACGACCTGGCGGTGGCCGTCAACCAGGCGCTGGACACGTACCTCGACGAGAAGATGACCCGCACGGTCCGCCGTCGCGGCCGCTACGTCTCCAGCCGTGAGGCGACCCGATGAAGCTAGAGCTTGAGCAGGAGGAGAGCGTCCAGCTCCTCTCCCTCATCGTCGACCGCATCACCCAGGAGGCCGGACTCGCCACCAAGGACCGGGCCGCCGTGAAGCGCTGGCGCAGCGAGCAGATGAAGGCCGGCTCCGACGCGATGAAGGAGCTCACCGACAAGATCAACGCCGACCTGGAGCGCGCCCTCCGCAGCAAGGAGAAGAGCGCGATCCAGAGGGCGGACTGGCGGTAGATCGCCCTCCTCATATACGAGACACGATGTTTGACACCCTCCTCTACGACAAGCAGGACGGCATCGCCTGGATCACCCTCAACCGCCCGCAGCTGCTCAACGCCATCAACATGCGCATGCGGGACGAGCTGTGGGACGTCGTCCAGGCCGTGCGAGACGACCCCGAAGTTCAGGTCGTCATCTTCAGGGGCGCCGGCGAGCGGGCGTTCTCGGCCGGGGCGGACGTCAGCGAGTTCGGGACGGCGCCCTCGTACGTGGAGTCGCGGCGGGCGCGCCGGGAGCGCGACCTGTGGGGGCTCATGCTCTCGCTGGAGAAGCCGCTCATCGCCGCCATCCACGGCTACGCCCTCGGCGCCGGCATCGAGCTGCCGATGTGCTGCGACCTCCGCATCGCCAGCGAGGACGCGCGGCTGGGGCTGCCGGAGGTGAGCCTGGGCTACATCCCCTCCGCCGGCGGCACCCAGACGCTGCCCCGCCACATCCCGCCCGGCGTGGCGATGCACATGATCCTGACCGGCGACCCGATCGACGCCCAGGCAGCCCTGCGCCACGGCCTCGTCCAGCGCGTCGTCCCCCGCGAGCGGCTCTACCAGGAGACGGAGTCCCTGGCGCGGACGCTCATGTCGCGGGGCCCGCTGGCGCTGCGGCTGGCCAAGCGCGCGGTTCTGGAAGGGCTGGACCTAACCCTGGCGGAGGGGCTGGCGTTGGAGCGACGCCTGGCCGCGAGGGCGCTGGCCGAGTGAGCGTGACACTAAGTCCATTCGGAGGTAGAGGATGAACACATCCGAGTTCCTGATGATCGCCGCCTCGGTGGTGCCCGATCGTATCGCTATGATCTGCGGCGGCGAAAGCTGCACCTTCGCCCAACTCCAGGAGAGAGTGAACCGCCTGGCCAACGCCCTCTCCGCCAGTGACGGACTGGGCATCGGCAAGGGCGATAAGGTGGCGGTGATGGCCCTCAACTCCATCCCCTACGTCGAGACCTACTACGCCTGCGCCAAGCTGGGCGCCGTCTTCGTACCCCTCAACTACCGCGCCAAGAAAGAAGAGCTCTCCTACATGGTGAACAACTCGGAGACCAAAGCCATGTTCGTGGGAGAACGCTACCTGGAGCTCACCGCCGCCCTCCGGCCCCAGCTCCAGACCGTACAGCACTTCATCTGCTACGACCTGCCTGGGCCGAGTGTCGGCCGACCTGTCGGCCCCGGTAGGCACGACGCCCACTTCGAGGACATGACCTCCTACGAGGAGCTCCT
>CBDURB010000088.1:0-5949 GCA_965369585.1 uncultured bacterium | reverse complement strand
GTTTTGGACAGCCTCGGGTCGACGACGGCGTACTTGAAGTTGCGCTCCACCAGCCCCTTGGTCATCTTCTCCACCATGTGGGTGGGGCCGAAGGTAGCGTCAAAGGGAGAGGCCCCGAAAAAGATCACGAACTCAGAGTTCATGAGGTCCGGCTTCAGGTGGGTCTTGCCCGCGCTGTTCATCTGTTTGTAAGCGACGTGGTGGGACTGCTCGCAGATGGAGGTGTGGTCTATGCGGTTGACGGAGCCGAAGGAGCCGTTAGTGAACCACTTGTCCAGCTCCTTGCGTCCGTGCTCAATTCGGCCCGGCATGAACACGAACTGGTTGTTCTTGGGGCCGAGGTCTGGGTGATCGGGGTCGATGAGCACGTCCAGGTTGGCGGAATGCTTCGTCTTGAACTCGGCAACAGTCATGTCGCCGCTCTCGATCGCCTTCACGTCGTCCGCCATCTCCTTGGAGAGGTCAGGGTCGCGGAGGACAAAGATGTCCTTGAGGCCCGGCACGTTCCCCTCGCCGAAGAGGTCACCGCCGTTGACTATCTCGTCGATCGCCTGGTCGAAGTCGATCGACTGCCACTTACCATCACCGCGGGGCCCGTCTCGCTTCAGCACCTTACGCAGACGGTAGGGGTCGTACAACGTCTGGATGCCTGACTGGCCCTTGGAGCAGAGTTTGGCATCAATGGTGGCGGCCTCGGCCAGGGGCGTGTCCTCGGCGATGTGGGGGAGGAGGTTCATGGGGCTGTAGGGGTTGCCGTTGAGCTTAACCAGCACCCCGTCCTTGATCTTCGCCTGCATGGAGCAGGCGGTGTGGCAGTTCAGGCATACGGTGTAGATGGTGTTCTCCGCCCTGGCTAGGACGTACTCCGCCGTGGGCTTGATCTCCCGACGACCGTTGCCGCCTAGGGAGTTGATCAGCCAGGGGAACTGGACAGCCGCCACGGCGCCTGTGCCCAACAGCGCTGACGTTTTGACGAAGTCGCGGCGGTTTAGCGACGAGCCCAGGAATTTACGGTTCTTCTCGCTCATAACGACACCTCCTTATCCTTGCTGATGAGCGGTAGAAAGCGGAACCCGGCGTAGAACAGGCCGGTCCCGACGGCGCCGACGAAGATCAGCACCAGCCACTCCATCAGGCTGGGGAAGTAGTCGAAGGAAAGCCTGCCGTCCACGTAGGCCGTGTCCAGGCCCTCAAGCTGCGGCTCGATCAGCCCGGGGATGACTATGTTCAGGCGCGTGGCCAGGAAGGTGGCGGCGATGAGGAATGTGGCTATCCCTATCCAGGATACAGAGCGAGGGCGCAGGGTCATCATGGCGATGGGCACCACGGCCCCCAGGCCTATCTGGAACACCCAGAATACCCAGGGGTACGGCCCGCCCAGCACCTGGTATATCGGCTCCGATGCCGCTGGGATGTCCGCGTAGAACGTAATGCTGTACTCCGCCCACACCATGATCAGATACACCGCCAGGAGTCCCAGGGTGATCTGCCCCAGGAAGGTCACCATATCGCGGTGCTCCTTGCTGCCACGGTTCGGCAGGAAGAAGGCCGAAATGAAGGTGAGCAGCCCCCCTCCGGACACCAGCGCTCCCACGATGAACAGCAGCGGGACAAGTGGCGCGTTCCAGAAGTGTCTGGCGCCTACTACACCGAACAGGGCGCCGACACCACCGTGGAAGGCTATGGCCAACGGAATGCCGATGGCCCCCAGCGTCCTCACGATCCGCATATCACCCGTCCGGTCGTAGGACTCCGTCAGGGGCAGCAGGTGGCGTTCACCGAACGCATCGCCGAACCGGCCCAGAAGGAAGGAGGCTACGCGGCCCTTGATGCCGGGCTCCGCTGTCGCTTCTATCAGGTCGCCCCGCATGGCGAACCACAGCTCCACGCTGAGGACCACGAAGTAGGCCGTGTACAGCCACACTATCCAGGCCATCATGGAGTTCGGGTTGCCCCGGGTGAACACCATGTAGAACCTCTCCATGTGGCCCAGGTCCAGCCAGATGGTGAGCAGGGCCGCCACCAGGGAGACCAGCGCTGTGAACAGGGCCAGCTTGCCGATGGGCTCCAGCTTGCGGAGTCCGAACACGTAGATCATGGACGACAGCAGGAAGGATCCTGCCGATAGGCCAACGAAGTAGACGTAGGCGGCTATCCAGAGCCCCCAGGGGATGCTACTGGTGTAGTTGGACAGCTCGTGGCCGGTCAGCAGCCGCTGGCTCACCCCCACCAAACCGGCCACCAAAGCTGCCAGCCAGACTGCCCCGAGGGGGACGGCCAGGCTTTTTTGCGATATCTCGATTCGCATGGCTCTCTCCTACACCAGGTAATAGACTTTGGGGTTCGTCCCCTGCTCTTCCTTGAGCCGCATGACACGCGGGCTGCCTATCAGCTCGCTCACCATGCTGTCGGGGTCGTTCTTGTCTCCGAAGTAAGTGGCGCCGCCGATGCAGGTGGTCACGCAGGCCGGCAGCATCCCCGCGTCCAGGCGGTGGATGCAGAACTGGCACTTGCGGGCGTTCCCCACGGGGGACCCCTGCCCATCGCGGGTCCACTCGCGGCCGTATTCGGGCGACGTGGACTCCTCGTAGGGCTGCTTCGCCGGCGTGCCATCCGTGTAGTCCTCGCCGAAGTCGAAGTAGCGAGCCCCATACGGGCAGGCCGTCAAGCAGTAGCGGCAGCCGATGCACTTGTTGTAGTCGATGACGACGATGCCGTCCTCCCGCTTCCAGGTGGCGTTCACGGGGCAGACATCCGTGCAGGGCGGGTCGTCGCACTGCATGCAGGGCCGGGGCAGCCAGCGCCTGCTCACGTTCGGGTACTCGCCGATCTCCTCCTCGATAACCGGGCGGTAGACCACCCCCGGCGGCAGTTGGTTCTCCGCCTTGCAGGCGATGGTGCAGGCGGAGCAGCCGATGCACTTCTGCAGGTCGATGACCATGACCCACTTGCGCTGGTCAATCGGCTTCTCCATCGCCCGCTTGAGCTCGTCCTGCATGCGAACAAGGTCGGAGGTCTGGATCGTGGCGTCCGTAGGCGGACTCGCCAGCGCAATCGGGCCCTGCGATATGTCCATCACCATGGGGACGTCCGTCGGCTTGACGGGCGCATCGATCACGTCCACGGCGGCGGTCGCGCCCTTCTCGGCCCGGGCCTGCTTCAGGAACTTGGACCGCCAGACCGTTGGGTCACCGGGGAACTTGGAGCCGTTCTTGGCCTGCTTGGAAGTAATCCCGATATGAGCCAGGGCGCCGCCGGCGGCCAGAGCGGGCAACCCAGCGGCGATCTTGCGAAGGAAGTTCCGGCGGCTTGCTTTTCCTGCCATAAGGCCCTCCTGTTTGTGGCCTGCCCTAAGAATCCTTTGTGGGTCTAGCGTAGAAGAATGTGAACATAGTCACTAGATACATTCGGCCCGTTCTCGTGTCGTGAGTTGCCCCACGTTCTGCGGGGCACTGCCTGACAGACTGTTCCGAGACGAGCTTCAGCGATGGGTGTCCTCGCTCAGGCCTAAGCCGCCGGCGTTCTCGGTCGGGAGCAGCGCCCCCTCTACTAGGCCGACATCTCCCGCACCACCGACGGCAGGTCCAGCCGCCGCACGAAGCGGATGGAAGGCACCTCCGCCAGCAGGAGCACCAGCAGCGCCCCCAGGGCGGCGATGCCGTAGGTGCGGGTGTAGATCACCGTGGGCATATCGAACAGCTCGTTGCTGTAGAGCGTGGCGAAGTACAGGCTTATCACATAGCCCAGGGGCAGGCCCACCACTATTCCCAGCAGACCCATGAGCACGTTCTCTACCGTGAGCATTGCGCCTAGGCGCCATACGCTGGAGCCGATGGTGCGCATCGTGGCCAGCTCTCGCCGCCGCTCCAGCGTGTTGATGGTGATGGTGTTGAAGATGATAGCGAACCCCAGCGCCACCCCGAACGCCAGCATGACCCCCACGAACACGAAGAAGAGCGTCATCAGTTCGTTGATGTAGTCCTTCACGTCCTGTGTATACTCCACCGTCGCCACGCCGGGCAGGGCCAGCAGCCGCTCCTGGAGGGCCTCATCCGGCGTGCCCTTGAAGGAGACCAGCAGCGCGGACGCGATCTCCTCACCGCCGACCAGCCGCTGCGCCGTATCCAGTCGGGCAAACACCACATCCCCCATCGGCTGCTGCACGATGGCGTCAACCGCGAGCTCAACCACTGCGCCGCCCTCGGTCAGCGGTCGCACGGATATCGTGTCGCCCTCTCCGGCCCCCAGAATCTTACCCAACGCCGAGGTAAGGAGGACGCCCTCACCCGGAAACACGGCGTCTCCGCCGGGCGTCAGCGTTCCGTGGAGCTGGGACTCAGCCTCAAGCCCCCGCAGGAGGGTGACGTGAGTCGCGTCGTCACCGACAAGCGCCACCGGCACCTCCACCACGGGCTCCACCGCGGTCACGCCCTCGTAGCCGGCCACCTCGCCGGCCAGCGACTCCAGGACCGGCTGGGTGAAGTTGACCCGCGCGTCGTACTTCTGGATGTCATCGAACTGTCGGCTGATCATGTTGTCGTAGGAGTCCAGGAAGCTGGCCGCGACCAGCACCATGGCCACGCCGGAGCCGACGCCCAGCGCCGTGTAGACGGTGCGACGCGGCGCCCGGAACAGGTTTCGCAGGGGTAGGCGGAGCAGGTATGACACGCGGGCAAGGGGCGGCACGATGATCTCCAGGATCGTCCGCCGTCCCGCCGTTGGCAGGGGCGGGCGCATCGCCTCCGCCGGCCGTGTGTTGGCGCTGCCCCAGGCGGGGACCGTCCCCGCGATGAGGGAGGTCAACACGCCGGCCCCGAACCCTATCACCATCGTGCCGGGGTAGGGGCGCTGGCTGATGAACGGCACGTTCAGGAAGTAGCCGTAGGCATCCGTCAGGAGTGCCGAGAGGAGGTACCCCAGGGCTACTCCCACCGCCGCCGCGATTACACCGATCAGCAGACCGTACACCAGGTAATGGACGAGAACCTGTCGCCTGCTGTAGCCGATGGCTCGCATGAGCCCGATGTGTGGCCTCTGCGTCTGCACCATCCGGTTCAGCAGCGTGTAGACTGCCAGTGCCGAGACGGCGAGAAACAGAATGGGGAACACCAGCGCCAGGCTCTTGAAGCCGTCTAGGTCCAGTTGAAGTAGGCGGTTGCTGAGCTGATGCTCCCGGTCCGTAACGTGACCCAGGCCGTAAGGCGTCAGCAGCGATTCGATCTCTGGTCGAACGGCGCTCTCGTCGACGCCGTTGTCGAGGCGTACGGTGACCTCGTTGATCCTGCCCTCGCGGCCGAGGAGCGTCGCCAGTGCATCGTATGGTACGAATACGATGCCGAAAGTCGAGGGCAGCGTGAACAGGTCCCGCTCGCTCTTCGCCACCCAGAGGTACTCCGGGCTCGCCGCCACTCCGGCGACGCCGAGCTCCGCCGGCGCGCCGTCCGGCAGGATGACCCGGAGCACGTCGCCGGGCTCAGCGTCGTGGAACTTGGCGAACCCCTCTTCCAGGAGCACAAAGGGCTCACCGCCTCGGGGAGAGAAGTAGTCACCTTCGGTCACTTTGACATCGTTGACGGCGGCGCGGCGCTCCGCGGGAAGGGCCACGAATCGCCCCAGCATCCGCTCCGGGCCCGCCTCCGGCAACACCACCGGCAGCTCTTGAACGAGCCGCCCTTCCACTGCCGCCACACCATCCACCGCGGCTACCCGGTCCACGATCTCCACTGGCGCATCTGCGACCTCCAGCCAGAGGTCAGCCATCAGCAGCTCGTCGTAGGTGCGGTCGTAGGATGATCTCAGATTTTGGTATGAGCCGTAGGCGCCGATGAAGATCGCCACGCCCAGGGCGATCACTACCGACACGGCCAAGAACTGCCAGCGGGATGCCGCGATGTCCCGCCGCAGCTTAAGCCAGCCCCGCGAGAGCCTCACCAGTGCAGCTCCTCCGGC
>CBDURB010000087.1:0-5970 GCA_965369585.1 uncultured bacterium | reverse complement strand
CCTTCCAATCTCATGACCCCCAAAGGTCGACCAGGAGGAAGATCATGGCAGCAACCTGCCAACTGGAGAACAAGGGAACAGGCGAGAAGGTCTGGCGCTACTCCGTAGACGCCAAGGAGATCCTCTCGGCACCCGGCAGCCCGTGGCGGCTGACCGGCAGCGTCAGGCGATCTGGATGGGCGACGCCCTCCGGCCCGCGGGAGCGGCTTTCGGCCGCCAAGTCGAAGGACCAGGCGATGGGCGCCACGGTCGGCCAGTCCGTCGTCGAGGCGCTGGTCAAGGCCGGCGTCATCAAGGCGCAGGCCGCACCGGCCGAGGCGCGCGCCGTCAACGAGGACGAGCCCTCGGACGAGAAGCCGACCAGCGACCCCGGCATCGAGGCGCCCAAGGGCTTCGAAGACGGGCTCCCGCCCGAAGAGGAAGAGGACAGCCACGAGGCCCCGCTCGACCTACTGAGCTAACGGATTATCCGCTGGAGCGGATAACTCACCGTTATATGCTCCAGCGGATATCAACCCCCGAGGAGAACCGATGGCATTCGTAGTCGAAGACGGTACCGGGCTGCCGAACGCGACGAGCTACGTCAGCACGACGGAGTTCGACGCGTACTGGACAGATCGTGGGAACACCGATGCAGTCGCAGCGGCTTCCGGCGACAAGCAGATCGCGCTCATCCTCGCAACGGACTGGGTGGACCTGAAGTTTCGCTGGCGCGGGACCATAAAAGAGGCCGATCCCGGCATCGCCGAGCAGGCCCTGGAGTGGCCGCGCGAGGGCGTCACCGACATCCACACGCTGCGCGAGGTAGACTCCGACTCCGTGCCCGTGAAGATCAAGAACGCCACCATCGAGGCGGCGGCCGTAGCCCTCACGGCAGACATCTTCCCGAACGTGCTCAAGGCTACACCCGAGATCCTCTCGGAGTCCAAGGGCGCGCGCGGGCTCAGCATTTCAACGACATTCCGACAGGTGTTCAACAGCTCGCCGGTGCTGCGCAAGGCCATCGCATGGCTGGAGCGCCTGCGTGCCGGCGAGGAGTTCTGGAGGGCATAGCATGGCCCTGGGCGATTGCTTCCCCACGGAGCTCATCAATACGACCGACCTGGAGATCACTCGGCCGACGTTCTCGGACGACTACAGCGACGAGACCGGGTCGCCCGCCGTCATCGGCACGGGCCTGTCGGCCATAGTGGTCCCGTCCCGCCTCGCCTTCACGCGCGAGGTGGACGCGGAGGAGACCACGCAGCTATCGGACGTGATCCTGGATCCCATCACGGCCCCGGCAGACATACGGGTGAAGGACGTGGTCCAGTGGACCGACTTCTACGGCCTGATCGAGGACGCCGAGGTGCAGGAGATCGAGCGCATCTCGGGCGTGGACGGGCTCGAAGCGGTGGTGCTGAAGGTTGGGCGGAGGTCGGTCTAATGGCCCAGGATGAGATCCGCGGCGACAAGACGCTGCGCAAGCGCATCGCGTTCATGATCGACAAGACGCCCCTCGCCATGGCCATCAAGCTCGACGACCAGGCAAACAGGCTCCGCGGCCGCGCAGTGGCGATAGCCCCCGAGCTCACGCGCAAGCTCATCCTGAGCTCGCGGGTCACGAAGACCGACAGCAAGGCCCGCGCGATCCGCGTGGTCAGCTTCGACACGGACTACGCCGTAGTGCGGCACGAGGACTTCTACGAGCTCGGGCCCATCAGTTCGGCCAAGGCTCCCACGCAGGACGGCCCGCCCGGGCGCAAGTACCTGGAGCGGCCGTTCCGCAACATGACCAAGCCTATGATGAAGGATCTGGGCACGGTAGCCGAGGACGTGGCGCGCGCTGCCGTGACCACCATCCCCGACAGGGAGCGATAGATGGAAACTACACACATCAACTGCCCCTGCGGTGCTAAGTACATGGCAAAGCGCGGCACGTGCCCCGAATGCGAGGGTACCGGCAGCGAGGTGATCCCCCTGCTGAGGCGTGCGGTCGCGCTCCTGGAAGAGATCGCCGAGGCGTTCCGAGAGCCGGAGCCCGTCGAAGAGGCCGAGCACACGTGCCGGTGCGCGATCAAGAACGGGTCGCCAATCTCGAACTGCCCCATCTGCCACGGCACGGGCCAGGCGTAGCATGGCCCTCTTCGAGAAGGAGATCCAGCTCCTCATCGCGGCGCAGGGATTCACCGACGGCAATACGGCGACCCCCACATTCTACGTCGGCATGGAGAAGGAGAAACCCGACTTCACCGTATCGATTCTCCCCGAGTCCGGCAACCCCGGCACCCGGCGGATCAGCGAGTTCCCAAGCTTCACTGTCCGTGTCCGTCATACGAACGCACAGGAAGCTAACCTGTTCCTCAGACGCGTCTTTGAATTCCTCCAGGAGTTCCAGGGACGGCTAGGGAGCAGCCCGACGTGGCCGGTGGCCAGAATACAGGCCGACGCCACTCCCGTCCAGGTAGGCCGGGACCGCAATGGACGCCAAGGGCGCCACCGCGTGCAGCAAACCTTCAGCGCGATCACGAGATTCGTGACGCAGCCGTAGGAGAGGGAAAGAAATGCCCGCACAGCCACGTCCCACAGATGGGGACGCCATCACCATCGACAACCTCCTGATCGGCATGCCGTATGTGGAGTTCACACCCACGATCGGCGGCGTGCAGCAGCAGCCGATCAACCTGGGCGTCGTGGACTCGGCCGAGCTCGCCAAGGAGCTGGAGGCCGTAGCCCTGGAGAGTTCGCAGAGCGGTACGCGCGTGACGCTCAGGGAGCTCATCACCCGGATCGACCCCGAGTTCAACATCGGGATCTTCAACTTCGCAGCCGAGGTGCTTCGGTTCACCTTGGGCTCGGCCACGCTGGTAGAGGTCACGGCCGACGCAGCCTCGGCGATCACCGCCGAGGACCACACCCTGACAGCGGATCCCCAGGACTACCTGGGCCTGTCAAACTCCCTGCTCAACGCCGGCTCCGTCCGCGTGGACCCGAGCGCGGTCCTGGACGAGGCGGTTGGCACCGGCGACGGCCTTCTGGGCGACGTGTCCGGGGACTTCACCCTGGACTTCAAGGTTCGCCTGGTGGCGGACGTCACCCGGGTCGACCTGGTCACAGCGGCAGGCGTGGTCACGTCCTTCACCCCGATCGCAGCCGGCGCAGCGGCCTCGGGCAACGAGGTCGAGGTCGTGGTAGGCCGCGCAGGCACCTCCGGGGACCTGCAGTTCCATGTGGGCGGCACGCCCACCCCGGTCCCGACCGGCTCGCGGATCGAGGCCGACTACCACCCGAGCTTCGGGCTGGTGCAGGGCTACTCGATCAGCGCCGACATCCAGTCGGCACGGGCAGACGACGGCGGCGCGTTCACGGACGAGACGGCGGACGCCAACAGCACGGCGGCCGCGGACGTGGTCCTGAGCCCGGCGACACCGGCGACCGGCGATGCCTTCTACGTGGGCATGACCGACCAGTACGACCGCATCGTGTACGACATCAGCACCGGCCAGGTCGGTGGCACGGTCGTCTGGGAGTACTTCAACGGCTCGGCATACGTGGCCCTGGACGGGGTCGTGGACGACACCGTGGGCCTCACGCTGACGGGTCGCCTCCAGGTCACCTGGGACGTACCGGACGACTGGGTCGCGGACACGATCGACGGCGCGGGCCCGTTCTACCACGTGCGGTTGCGAGAGACCGCGGGCGCCACATCCGGCGCGGTAGCCGACAAGATCGACGTGGACTCCTCGGAGGAGTACGTGGTCGACCTGAAGAACGGCCGCCTCCAGGTAGAGCACGAGGCGACCAAGGCGGCCGGCACGGACAAGGTGATCGCAGGGCAGGAGGTAGACGTGACCTACACGTTCAACCGCCTGGCCCACACGTTGCTGGCGCCATTCAGCCAGAACGTGTTCTCGGGCACCGCGCGCATCAGGCAACTCACGGAGGTGGGCATCAACCTGATCTGGCCCGTCCCAAGCGCCCAGATCCAGGTGACGGACGACGCGCTCACGTTCGCGGACGACGACTTCACGGTCGGCAGCGTGACCCTGAAGCTCCTGAGCGTCGGCGGGGCAAACCCGTTCGGCGAGCTGCAGGTGTTCGACGAGAATCAGGCAGGCGCATAGCGCGTTAGCCGCACAGCATAATCGGGGTGGGGGGCCTGGCCCTCCACCCTGATCAGTGCATCGGGACGAGGGCTCGCCAGGCCCCCGCCCCATACCACCCAGGAGGTGAGAACCAATGGCAAAATCTCGCGCAAGGACCAGTGCGGATAAGGCTCTGGAAAGAAGGCGAAACCCCGGCGGGAAGAAGGAAGGCGCGGCAGCAAGGCGGCCCTCCAAGGACGCAGGGCCCAAGCCGCTGGAGTACTCCGCACACGAGGTCAACACGATCCTGTTCCCCGTAGGTCAGAGCGTCAAGCTTACCTGCGGCGATGTGGTAAAGATCCAACCGTGGTCGATCAAGATGTTCGGGGAGATGGCTCAGCGCATCCCCGACACGATGGCGGCCTCGATGCCCGACGAGGAAGGCAACCTCCTCGACAAGGAAGTCCTGGCCACCGTGTTCACCGACATGGTGGACGAGGTGGTCTACATGGTGGCAACGACGATCGGCTGGGAGGAGGAGCGCGTCCTGGAGGACATGCCCTTCGAGGAGCTGGTTGCGGTTGCGACAGCCGTTTGGGACGTGTGCATCGCGGGACCGATGGGAAAAATCGGCGGGCTGATGGGCCGAGTGATGGGGACGGTCGGCGGGGTAGCAACGCTGATACCATCGAAGAGCCCGAGCAAGCTGCCCTCCTCATCGCCACCGAGTATCTGATCTCGAATGGGCACAACTGGTCAGACGTGCAGAACTACACGCCAGACCAAATCGGCATGTTCGTCACGACGGCAGTACGCCGTCGGGGCGAAGAGCTGCTGACGCAGATGAGCGTATCCGCTGCATCGTCCAGCGCGGCCTTCACCGGGAACACCAAGCCCCTCGAAGGCATCGAAAAGGCGATCCGAGGCGAATCGAGCAACTACGGCAGCGAGCTCCAAAAGCGACTGAAGCGATACGCGCACGCAGTCGGAACCAAGGTAAGGGAGCATGGCGCTAACCGTAGGTGAACTTCGCGTACAACTTGAAGCACGGACACAGGCGTTCCAGCGTGGCCTCCGCCGCGCGACGACGCAGGTTCGAACCTTCGCCACCCGTTCAAGGGCTGCCCTTGCGACCGTGGGGCGTGCGTTCCGCGGACTCCGCGCGAACATCGGCACGCTCACCGCGGGCGCGGGGATCATCGGCGCCCTCGGCGTGGCCCTCGTGGCTGCGACCAAGGCGGCGGCTGCGTCCGTCGACGAGATCGCGAAGTCCTCCCGCCAGGCCAATGTCACGGCCACCGAGTTCCAGCGACTGGCGTTCGCGGCCGAGGAGGCCGGCGTCGCGACGCAGGGATTCTCCAACTCCCTCCTCCTCTTCAATCGAAACATCGGCGAGGCCCTCACAGGGATAGGTCCGGGCGCGGAAGCATTCGCGACCCTGGGCGTAGCGATCAAAGACCAAGAAGGCGGACTGAAGGATATTCAGACGCTCTTCGGTGAGGTCTCCGATGCCCTCTCTCGAATACCTTCCGGTGCCCAGCGCGCGCAAATCGCCTTCGACCTGTTCGGCAGGCAGGGCGCCAAGCTCGCGCCCCTCCTCGCCCAGGGTTCCGCCGCCATCCGCGAGGCGGGTGATGAGGCGGAGCGCCTTGGGCTCATCTTCTCCGAAGACACGGTAGCGAACGCCGAGCTGGTGAACGACGCCTTCGGGCGTCTGTCCCGCGCCGTCAACGTCCAGCTCAAGAGCGCGCTCTTGGACCTGGCACCCACCGTCCTTGACCTCTCCGCAAACATCCTGCCACAACTCATCTCAGGCGTCCGCGTCGTTGTCGGCGCGTTCGGCATCCTCCAAGGCATCCTCGCCGTCATCCAAGCCGCATTCGTGGCACTCACCTCCCCGATCGTT
>CBDURB010000086.1:0-5971 GCA_965369585.1 uncultured bacterium | reverse complement strand
ATTGGGAAACCGGACCCCTTCTCATCATAGTAATACTCGCTGCCGTTGACCGTTGCCGTAGGCATGGGCGTTCCTCCTGGTTGCGCTTGGGCGGGATGTGGCCTCATTATACGGACAACGATAGAGCCGTCAATCCACCATGCGAATACCGTTACCGCCCTGGCTGGCCCACAGCCGCCGACGACAGGCGATCGCCGGCGGAGCAGCGGCGTTTCTAACGCTCGTCATCACCGTAGGCGTCCTGGCCGCGGCAGGTGTCTTCTCCGGCGGCGGCTCCTCTCAAGTCCTCGGCGGCATCACGACGCCTGAGCCGAGTGCCACGCCTTCGCCCACGCCGCCCCCCACCGAGCCCACCCTCCTTAACGGCCGCCTCGTCTACCCCGAGCAGTTGCCTGATATCGAGAGCCGCCTTCCCCTGGCCGTCATGCTCGATAACTTCGTCGACGCCCGGCCACAGATCGGGTTGGAGAAGGCGGACCTGGTGTTCGAGGCCGTGGCCGAGGGCGGCATCACCCGCTTCCTCGGCATCTTCTGGAGCGACGAGCCCGGACGCATCGAGCCCGTGCGCTCCGCCCGCGTCTACTACCTGGACTGGGCGGCCGGCCTGGACGCGATCTACGTCCACTGGGGCATGGCCAAGTCCAGTGTGGCCGCGGCCGACGTCCCCTCCGCCCTCTACCGCCTCGGCCTGCGCCGCTTCGACGGGTTCGCCATGGGCGGGCCCTACTTCTCCCGCGACCCTGACCGCCTGGGCCCGCACGACGGCATCGCCGATACCGACGCCATGTGGGAGCTGGCCGCGGAAAACGGCTGGAGCGGACCTCCGCAGATCGAGGCGTGGCTGTTCAAGGAGGACGAGCCCGGGCGGGCGGGCGATGCGGGGGCGACGGCAGCGCCGACCATCGACATCGGCTTCGGCGGGCCGTTCTTCTCCGAATACGCCGTCACCTGGGAGCACGACCCGAAGACGAACGGCTACCTGCGCAGCCAGGGCGGCGCTCCTCACGTGGACGGCGGCTCCGGCAACCGGATCCAGGCCAGGAACGTCGCCGTGGCGATCACGTCCGTGCGCTCCGTCGGCGACGGCACGGCTCACCTGCAGTACGAGACCACGGGCAGCGGCGAGGCGGTGGTCTTCCAGGACGGCGTGGCGATCCCCGGCACCTGGTCCAAACCGGACGAGTTCTCCCGCATCCGCTTCTTCGACGCCGAGGGGAACGAGATCGCGTTCAACCGCGGGCAGACCTGGATCGAAGTGCTCTCCTTCGCCGATCCGCTGAGCTACTAGGCGACAGGCCGCAGATCATCACAGGCAACTAATCTGTGTCCGATCTGTGTTCATCATGTGGCTAATTCGCACGCTGATTCGTGATGCATTTCACCACTAAATATTGTGGTAAGGGGCTTGACAACCCCAACATCTAGTGCTACCGTGGTCTTTGCGCCCCCTTGTTACGGGGGGCGCAGCGGTTCTAAAAAGTGTATGTGAGTTCTGTCAAGCAAGTAGTGAGCGCAGCCGAACTATGAACTGCCCGTTCTGCGGCCACCCAGACTCCAGGGTCATCGACTCTCGGCCCGATGAGGCCGGCGTCCGCCGTCGCCGCGAGTGCCAGGAGTGCAACCGCCGCTTCACCACCCTCGAGAAGATCGAGCTGGGCGGCGTCGCCGTCGTCAAGAAGGACGACTCGCGCGAGGAGTTCGGCCGGGAGAAGGTGATCGCCGGCGTGCGCAGGGCCTGCGAGAAGCGGCCGATCCCCTCCGGCGCCATCGAGGCGCTGGCGGACGAGGTGGAGAAAGCGGTGTACGCGCAGGGGAAGGCGGAGGTGCCTTCGAGCTACATCGGGGAGCTGGTGATGGAGCGGCTGCGGGGCCTGGACCACATCGCCTACATCCGCTTCGCCTCCGTGTACCGGGCGTTCGCCGATGTGGATGAGCTGGAGCAAGAGCTGGCGGCGCTGAAGGCGGGCTGGCGGCGGCCGGACGTGCCCCAGGACCAGATGGCGCTGCTGCCGGAGGCGGAGGCGAAGCCGCCGAAGCCCCGCCTGCTGCGGGTACGGAGACCAAAGACGACGGAGGAGCCGCCGGAGCGCCGGGTGAAAGGAGCCACCAAGTGAGCAAGCTGACCGAGAGCGAATACGAGGAGTACATCCAGTTGTTGAAGGTGTGGGTGGAGGCGGAGAAGGCGCTGGAGGGGCCAGAGGACGGGGTGGACCCGGAGGCACGGGAGCGCGTCCGCGCCGCCCACGCAGCGGTCCAGAGCTTCCGTGAACGGTACGGGCTGGCGGAGGCGGCGGTGGGGGCGGCGCAGCCCATGGCTGAGGGGAAGAGGAGGTAAGTAAAAGGGAACCACTCGTGACCTGACTGGACAACCAACCTAGACGGAGGAAACGGAAGCGGCGGCGGAATCATCGGCAGGCAACACGATCCACGCTAACGGAGGCCAACCAGTGACACTCGACACCACACCCCAGACGACGACCCTTCGACAGGCTCAGGGCGAGCGGATAATCGCCCGGCGGTTCACCACGCCCGAGGTCGACCCCTACGATGCGCTCGAATGGGAGAGCGACCGCACGGCCCTCATCCCCAGCGCCGACGGGGAGACCGTGTTCGAGCAGAAGGGCGTCGAGTTCCCCGCGTCCTGGTCCCAGAACGCCACCAACATCGTCGCCTCCAAGTACTTCCGCGGCCCCCTGAGCGAGGCCGCCGCCGCCGCGCCTCACCCTGACGCCCCCATCCGCGAGCGCTCCGTCAAGCAGCTCATCGACCGCGTGGTCAACGGCATCACGGACTGGGGCCGCGCCAGCGCCTACTTCGGGGACGAAGAGGAGGCCGCAACCTTCCACGCGGAGCTGAAGCACATCCTGGTCAACCAGAAAGCCTGCTTCAACTCCCCCGTCTGGTTCAACCTGGGCATCGAGGAGACGCCCCAGTGCTCCGCCTGCTTCATCCTCTCCATAGACGACTCCATGGACTCCATCCTGGAGTGGTACCGCACGGAGGGGAGAATCTTCAAGGGCGGCTCCGGCTCCGGCATCAACCTATCGCAGCTGCGCAGCTCCAAGGAGCGGCTCACCGCCGGCGGCCTCGCCTCCGGCCCCGTCTCCTTCATGCGCGGCGCCGACGCCATCGCCGGCACGATCAAGTCCGGCGGCAAGACACGGCGCGCCGCCAAGATGGTCATCCTCAACGTCGACCACCCAGACATCGAGGAGTTCATCGACTGTAAGTCGAAGGAGGAGCGCAAGGCGTACGCGCTGGGCGAGGCGGGCTACGACGTCTCCCTGGACGGCGACGCCTGGATCTCCATCCAGTACCAGAACGCTAACAACTCCGTCCGCGTCAGCGACGAGTTCATGCGGGCCGTTCTGGACGATGAGGAGTGGCAGACGCACTACGTCACCACAGGAGAGCCCGCCAAGACCTACCACGCCCGCGACCTGATGCGCCGGATCGCCCAGGCCGCCTGGGAATGCGCCGACCCCGGCATGCAGTACGACACCGTCATCAACGACTGGCACACCTGCGCCAACAGCGGCCCCATCAACGCCTCCAACCCCTGCTCAGAGTACATGCACCTGGACAACTCCGCCTGCAACCTCTCCTCCATCAACCTCCTCAAGCTCCTCGACGAGGCCGGCGAATTCGACATCGAGGCGTACCGCCACACCTGCGCCGTCATGATCACCGCTCAGGAGATCATCGTCTCCAACTCCTCCTACCCCACGGAGAAGATCGGCCAGAACGCCAACGACTACCGCCAGCTCGGCCTCGGCTACTCCAACCTGGGCGCCCTCCTCATGTCCCTCGGCATCCCATACGATTCAGACGAGGGCCGCTCCTGGGCCGGCGCTCTCACGGCGATCATGACCGGCCAGGCGTACGCCACCTCCGCCGCGATCGCCGCCCGTATCGGCCCGTTCGCCGGCTACGAGCGCAACCGCGAGCCGATGCTGGGCGTCATCGAGAAGCACCTCGCCGAAGCACACAAGATCGACGAGACGAAGGCCCCCACTTCACTCGTGACGGCGGCGCGCGAGGCCTGGGACGAGGCGCTCGCCCTGGGCCGGGAGCACGGCTATCGCAACTCCCAGGCGACGGTCCTCGCCCCTACGGGCACCATCAGCTTCATGATGGACTGCGACACCACCGGCATAGAGCCGGACATCGCCCTCATCAAGTACAAGACGCTGGTCGGCGGCGGTCTCATGAAGATCGTGAACACCGCCGTCCCCGGCGCCCTCCGTCGCCTGGGCTACGGCGACGACGCGACCGCCGCCATCCTCGCCCACATCGACGAGACCGGCACCATAGAGGGCGCCCCCGGCCTGCTGGAGGAGCACCTCCCCGTGTTCGACTGCGCCTTCAAGCCCCAGAACGGCAGCCGCACCGTCCACTGGCTGGGCCACGTCAAGATGATGGGCGCCGCCCAGCCGTTCATCTCCGGCGCCATCTCCAAGACCGTCAACCTGCCGGAAGAGGCCACCGTGGAGGAGATCGAGGAGGCGTACATAGAGGGCTGGAAGCACGGCCTCAAGGCCCTGGCTATCTATCGCGACGGCTCCAAGCGGGCCCAGGTTCTGAGCACCAGCAAGGACCAAGGCGCCGAGACCGAGGAATATGAGGGCCAGCCCGTACGGCGGCGGTTGCCCGCCACCCGCACCTCGCTCACCCACAAGTTCTCGATTGAGGGGCACGAAGGGTACATCACCGCCGGCAGCTACGAGGACGGCACCCCGGGCGAGATCTTCATCACCATGGCCAAGGAGGGGTCCACCCTCTCCGGCATGCTGGACGCCTTCGCCACCTCAATCTCCCTGACGCTCCAGTACGGCGTACCCCTGCGCGATATGGTGAACAAGTTCTCCCACATGCGGTTCGAGCCTTCGGGCCGAACGGAGAACGCGGAGATCCCCGTCGCCCAGTCCATCGTGGACTACATCTTCCGCTGGCTCGCCTCCCAGTTCCTCAGCGAGGAGGAGAAGGAGGAGTTCGGCGTGCTCTCGCCGGCCGTCAAGGCGAAGCTAATGGCCCAGGAGTACGACCCGCCGGCCTCCGCCGGCAACGGCAGCAGCTATAACCGCGGCGACCACCTCGATCAATCGGGGCCGCCCTGCGCCAACTGCGGCTGGCTCATGGTCCGCTCCGGCACCTGCTACTGCTGCGACAACTGCGGCACGACGAGCGGCTGCAGCTAACCTAGCCAAACCTCCCTTTGGGCGGGAGGGGCCCCGATTCATCGGGGCCCTTTCTGTCTCTATCGCAAGCGCCTCGCCGTTCCAACCTTTACTTAGCCAGACCTTAACCCCGCATCCCGCAACGGTTATCTCCGAGCGGCCATCTAATGTTTTGACCACCCAACATTCACACCTGGACGGTGCGGCTGGCAATACGCTACACACTCGGAGCGAGCGAAAGTAACTGGAATGGCAAAGCTGTCACGAATCCGGATGCCATCACCCAGAGGGTGGTTCAGACTTCCCCTGCTATCCTCAGTGAGGGGCCGGATCATCGTCGGCTTCGGCATGGCGATCCTCGTCCTCATCGTCGGTGCAGCGGGCTCGGCCTGGCTCACACGGGAGCACCGGTCCCACCTGGCCGAGATGGAGAGCCGCCTGACCACCGTCACCCTGCTGGAGGAAGCCCAGTCTGAAGGATCAGCGGCCATAATAACACTTCAAGAATACGTCATCTCCGGCGACGAAGCACACGTCCCGAACATTCGCGCCTTCCTCGCTTCAGCCTCAGGCCATCTGGCAGAGGCCATCGCCAGCGAGGATAGATCGGGCCATGACGAGGACGTGGCGGCGCTCCGTCAGGCCACGCTCGAGACCGCTCCCGTGCTCCCCTTCGTCGAGCAGACTATCGAGCTGCGGCAGAGCGGAGACGTGGAGGCCGCCACGGGCCGGTTGACGGAGCTACTCGAGTTCGAGCGGATTCAGGTTTCATTCGACCAGATCGCCGAAGAGGA
>CBDURB010000085.1:0-5979 GCA_965369585.1 uncultured bacterium | reverse complement strand
TGATCGCCGTTCCGCAGACGCAGCAGGGCTTCCCCGTGCGACGGAACACCTTCACTCGTAGCTGGTGCATCCCCTGCTCGCCCTTCGCGTCGACGTAGTCGCTGAAGCTGGAGCCGCGGTCTGCCAGTGCCTCCACCAACACCTTACGGATGGCCCCGTGGAGCCCCTCCGCCGCCTTCCGTGACAAACGCCCGGCGGCCTTCGTGGGGCGGATGCGAGCCTCGAACAGCGACTCGTCGGCGTAGATGTTGCCGATACCGGCGATGGCGTGCTGGTCCATGAGAACGCTCTTCACGGGCGCCGCCCGTTTCGCCAGCAGCCGCTGCATCTCCTGGGGGTCGAACGCCTCGCCCAGCGGCTCCGGCCCCAGCTTACCGACGACCGAGGACTCGTCCGCCACCAGCCACATCGTCCCCAGCTTGCGCAGGTCCGCGTAGCAGAGCTCGCCGCCGTCGTCCAGGCGGAAGCGGGCGCGCAGGAAGCGGTCGTTGCGGGCGCCGTGGATGAGGCTGCCGGTCATGCGCAGGTGGACGATCCAGGTGAGGCCGCCATCCAGCCGCAGCAGGAGGTACTTCCCCCTCCTGTCCAACTCCTCGACGGCGCGCCCGGCCAGACGGCGGCAGAACGACTCCGGCGTCTCGCCCTGCACCAGCCTGGGGGCGTCCGGCGAGACCCAGGCCTCGACGATGGTGCGCCCGACGATGCGGGCCGTCAGGTCACGGCGGATGGTCTCTACTTCGGGGAGCTCAGGCATGACGTAGAGCCTATTCCAGTGGGTTTCGCTTTCCACGAAACACGAAGATGAAGACCCAGATCACGGCCGTCACCGTCGACACTATAGGGCCCAGCACAAACCCGGTGCCGATCAAGGCGACGATGATCACGCTCAGACCGACCACGCTGACGGCAGAGGTCAGCCGTGGTACGTATGCTTCTCTGTTCAGCAGAGTCGGCATCAATCCTGGGATGAACAGAATCGTGCCGAACGTCAGGAGGACGTCCCAGGTCAACCTCTACCCCGCCATCTCCGCCACATCCCCCTCGCCGTACTCCATCTCGCCCCAGTTCTTGCCGACCTTAGTGTCGATCTTCAGCGGCACCTTCATCACCATCGATTGCGGCATTATGTCGACTGCGAGCGCCCTGACCTCCTCCAGCTCCTCGCCGGGGCACTCGAAGATCAGCTCGTCGTGGACCTGGAGGGTCATCAGGCTGCGGAGCTTGCGCCGCCGCATCTCGGCGTCGATACGGTTCATGGCGATCTTGATGATGTCTGCGGCGGTGCCCTGCACCGGCATGTTGATCGCCGCCCGCTCCGCCGCCTGGCGGACGTTGTGATTGCCGGAGTTGATCTCCGGAAAGTAGCGCCGCCGCCCGAACAGCGTCTCCGCGTAGCCGAGGTCGCGGGTACGCTGGGCCGTCTCCTCCACGTAGCGCTTGATGCCGGGGTACTTCTCGAAATAGGTCTGGATGAACTCCGCCGCCTCCTCCCGCGGTATCCTCTCGCGCAGGGAGAGGCCGTGGGCGCTGAGGCCGTACAGCACGCCGAAGTTGAACACCTTGGCGCGCCGTCTCATCAGCGGCGTGACCTTTGCCAGCGACACGCCGAACACCTGCGAGGCGGTAGCGGCGTGGATGTCCTCGTCGCGCTCGAACGCCTGCATCAGCGCCGGGTCCTCCGTGATGTGGGCCATGATGCGCAGCTCGATCTGCGAGTAGTCCGCCGAGAGCAGGTAGGGGTCGGGCCCCACATCGCGGGCGACGAACGCGCGCCGCACCTGCTCGCCCAGGGCCGTGCGCACGGGGATGTTCTGGAGGTTGGGGTTGATGGACGACAATCGGCCGGTGGCGGCGCCCGCCTGGTTGAACTCCGTGTGCAGCCGGTTGGTGTCCGGGTTGACAAGCTCCGGCAGCGTGTCCAGGTAGGTCGACTTCAGCTTGGTGAGCTCGCGGTAGGAGTAGATGTGGTCGATCACCTCGTGCAGGCCGCGGAGCCCCTCCAGCGCCTGGGCGTCTGTGGTGTAGCTGCCGGTCTTGAGCTTGCGGGTCCTGGGCAGGTGCAACTCCTCGAACAGGATGTGGCTTAGCTGCTGGGGCGATGCGATGTTGAACTCGTGACCGACCGACTTGTATATCTCCTCCTCGATGCGCTTGATGTCCTCCGCCAGCGACTCCGAGAGCTCACGCAGCGCGTCAACGTCGATGGCGACGCCGCTCAGCTCCATGCGGGCGAGGACGGACAGCAGCGGCATCTCGATGTCGCGGAAGAGGGCCGTCATGCCCATGCTCTCCAGGTCCGGCTCCAGCACGACGCGCAGGCGGCCCGCCATGTCGGCGTCGGCGCAGGCGAAGGGGGCGACCGCGGCGGCATCCACCTCGTCCATGGCGATCTGGGCGCCGCGCTTCTTGCCGCCCAGGAGCTCCGACCGCTCCCGCATCTCGATGCCGAGGCGACGGGAGACGAGCCAGCGGAGGCTGAGGGAGCCCTCGCCGGGGCGGGCGCCACCGCCTTCGCTCAGGAGGAACGATGCGATCATGGCGTCGAAGACGAGGCCCCTGGGCCAGAGGTCCTGCCCGCCAACAGTCACGGCGTTGCGGGCCAGCACCACCTGATGGAACTTCAGGTTGTGGCCCGCCTTCTCCAGCTTCTCGTCCGCCAGCAGCGGGCCCAGGCGACCGAACACGTCGGCGGCCTCCAGCGAGCCGTCACCGGTATGGGCCAGCGGCACGTAGAACGCCTCGCCCGGCTCCATGGCGAAGGAGAGGCCGACCAGACGCGCCGTCATCGGCTGGGCACCGGCGGTCTCGCAGGCGAAGGAGAATCCGCCTGAACCGGACAGCCGCTGAGCCAGCGACTCCAGTTCGGCTTCCGTGGCCACTATCTGGTAGCGCTCCGGGACGTCCGCTGCCCCGGCGGTCGGCGGCGCCGCCTCGCCGGGCGTACCGGCAGGCAGGCCCCCAGGCAAACGCTCGATGAGGCTGCGGAACCCCAGCTCCCGAAACAGCTCCAGCAGGCGCTCCCGATCGTAGTGGGTGGCGAGCTCGGCGGCGTCCAGATCGAGTTTCGCCGGCACGTCGCTGACGATGGTGGCCAGGTGCTTGCCCTGCCGCACCTTCTCCTCGTGCTGTTTCAGCTTCTCCTGGAGCTTAGGCGGCGTCACCTCATCGATTCGCTCGTACAGCTCCTCGACGGTGCCGAACTGGTCGAGGAGACGCACAGCGGTCTTATCGCCAACGCCGGGGACGCCGGCGATATTGTCCGATGCGTCGCCCTTGAGCGCCTTGAGGTCCGGAATCTGCTCCGGCAGGACGCCGTAGCGCTCCTTGATCTGTTCGGCGGTCTCGTAGATAACGGAGTCGTGCTGGTAGGGGCGATACATCCATAGGCGCACCCCCGGCCGCACGAGCTGGGCGATATCGCTGTCCAGGCTCACGAGGTACGTCTCTACGCCCCGCTCCGAGGCCTGGGCCGAGAGGGTGCCCAGCAGGTCGTCCGCCTCGAACTCCTCGTCCTCATAGATCGGAAAGCCGAACGTCTCGATCATCTGGCGGCAGCGGTCAAGCTGGCTGCGTAGGTCGTCCGGCATGGGGGCCCGCGTGGCCTTGTACTCCTTCGATATCTTGTGGCGGAACGTCTCCTCCCCTTTGTCCAGGGTGACGATGACATGAGTGGGCTGCAGCTCCCGCATCACATTGAGGAAGGTGTTGGCAAGGCCGTAGACGGCGCTGACGACCTCGCCGGTGCCGCGGACGGTGAGCGGCGCGTCCTTCATGCCGTAGAAGGAGCGGTGGATTATGGCGTGGCCATCTATCAGGAGGAGCCGCCCAGACGGGCGCTCGTCGGAGCGGGGCTTCTTAGGAGCGCTCACGCGGCGATTATAGCACCGCTCCCCGTCTCCGTTTGACGTTGGCGATGCTGGCCCCGTATCATCGCGGCGTGGCTGACCTCTCCTACAAAAGCATGGAGATGAACCGCGAGTACGGCCCCTGGGAGTACCCGTGGCGAGAGCGCATCGAGCGCTACCTGGAGGCGATCGAGAACGGCTTCTCCTGGCATCGCGAGGCGTCACCCTGGGGGCCGCCGGTGGCGCCGCCGATGATTCTGGGCAACGCCACCCTGCGCTTCATCGACTCCATCTCGCCGGTGCCGCCGGCGACGCTGCACACCAGGTTCGAGCTGGAGATCAGCAACGCTCTGCGGCGTGACCGCGAGGTCATAGGCTACGGGAAGTTCGTCGACAAGTACGAGCGGCGCGGCCGCCGCTGGTTCGTGTTCTCCGCCCGCTGGCGCGACGGCTCCGGCCTGCTGGTCGCCCACTCCACGGTGACGATGGCGTTCCCCGAGCAGGTGGAGACGAAGGACGAGGCGAAGAGGCCGCCGAAGACGAGGCCACCAGAGGCGGAGCTGAAGCTGGCCACACGCACGCTCACGCAGGAGAAGATGACCGCCTACTCCGAGGACTCCGCCAACGCCCTGCGCGGCCAGTCCATTCACACCGACCCGGCGCTGGCCAAGAAGAAGGGCTACGCCAACAGCGTGGCCCAGGGGCTGATGTCCGCGGACTACATCTCGGAGATGATGACGAACCAGTTCGAGAGGGGCTGGATGCAGCACGGCCACCTATCGCTGGCGTTCGTGCGGCCCGTTCTCTGCGACGATACGCTGACGGCGTGCGCGGCGCTGCACGAGGAGCTGGACGAGGGTGCGTTCACACGCCACGTGTACGACGTCTGGTGCGAGAACCAGAACGGGGAGACGGTGACGGTGGGGACGGCGAGCGGCGTGGTGGCGGCGGGGTAGGCCCTGCCCTTGCCGTAAACGTTAAAGTCCGCTACAATCCCCTCGCGAATACCATAGGGACAGGCTTTTGGGCTAGGTCAGCCTGAAGGCTGACCCGCCGAAGGTAGTGTCACAGCCTGAAGGCTGTGCCTCCAGAAACAAACCATAAGGAGGCCCCAATGGCCAAGCCCACTCTGCGCACAAAGCTCTGCGACATCCTCGGCATCGAGTACCCGGTCGTCCTGGCCGGCATGGGCACCGTATCCGGCCACAAGCTGGTCGCCGCTGTCTCGGAGGCGGGCGGCCTGGGCGTCATCGGCGCGGCGACGATGAGGCCCGACGAGCTGCGTGACGAGATCCGCAAGGTCCGTGAGCAGACCGATAAGCCGTTCGGGGTGGACATCCTCCTGCCGGGGATGGCCCCGACGCCCCAAGGCTCAGGCGGCGGCCGGGGCGAAGGTGAGATACCGCGCAACTGGCGCGACATGCTCCCCGCGCCCCAGCTGGAGTTCGCCGTCAGCCTTCGTAGCAAGTTCGACCTGCCGGACGTAGCGCCGGAGTTCCCCACCCCCTCCGGCCGCCGCGAGCGTCCCATATTCGGCCCTGGGTTCAGCCGCTCCCAGATCGACACGATCCTGGAGGAGAAGGTGCCGGTGTTCGCCTCCGGGCTGGGCAACCCGGCGCCGTACGTGGAGGAGTTCCACGCCGCCGGCGTCAAGGTGATCGCCCTGGTGGGGAACGTGAAGAACGCCCGCAGGGTGGCCGAGGGCGGCACCGATGTGGTGGTGGCCCAGGGGGCGGAGGCGGGCGGACACACAGGCCGTGTAGGTACGATGGCGCTGGTGCCGCAGGTGGTGGACGCGGTGGCGCCGATGCCGGTGCTGGCCGCCGGCGGCATCGGCGACGGGCGCGGCATGGCGGCCGCCCTCTGCCTGGGCGCCGTCGGTGTGTGGATCGGCACGGCGTTCCTGGTTTCGAAGGAGGCGGCCTGGGACGACACGCTCAAGCAGCGCATCCTGGACGCCAGCGAGGAGGACACGCGGGTAACCCGCATCTACAGCGGCAAGACGATGCGCAACATCAACAACCCGCTCATTGAGGCGTGGGAAGAGGCCGGCGTGCCCACGCTGCCCTTCCCGTTCCAGGGCGCGGTGATCCAGGAGGTCACGTTCGCCGCTCAGCAGGCCGGTCGCAAGGAT
>CBDURB010000084.1:0-6058 GCA_965369585.1 uncultured bacterium | reverse complement strand
CGCGCGGAGGTCGTGCCGGATGCCGGACATGCGGTTCATCTGGAGCGGCCCCAGGCCTTCGCGGGCGCCGTTCGGGGTTTCCTGGAGGAGTGCCTGCCTGCCGGTAGGCAGGCTTGCAGAGAGAACGACAGAGGGAGAGTGTGAGATGTCAGTAGCCTGGCAGCAGGTCCACGAGTACGAGGATATCATCTACGAGACGGTGGACGGCATGGCGAAGATCACGATCAACCGGCCGGAGGTTAGAAACGCCTTCCGCCCGAAGACGTTGTTCGAGATGCAGGACGCCTTCTCGCGCGCCCGTGACGACCAGAACATCGGAGTGGTCATCCTCACGGGCGCGGGGACGGAGGCGTTCTGTTCCGGAGGGGACCAGCGGGTCCGAGGCGAGGGCGGATACGTGGGCGAGGACGGGGTGCCGCGCCTGAACGCGCTCGACCTCCAGCGCCAGATCAGGACGCTGCCCAAGCCGGTCATCGCCATGGTGGCGGGGTACGCTATCGGCGGTGGCCACGTACTGCACCTGGTCTGCGACCTCACCATCGCCGCCGACAACGCCGTGTTTGGGCAGACCGGCCCCAGGGTGGGCAGCTTCGACGCTGGCTACGGGGCCACGCTCCTGGCGCGGGTGGTAGGGCACAAGAAGGCGCGAGAGATCTGGTACCTCTGCCGCCAGTATTCGGCCGAGAAGGCGCTGGAGATGGGGTTGATCAACACCATCGTCCCCCTGGCCCGGCTGGAGGAGGAGACGGTCCGCTGGGCGCAAGAGATCCTGGAGATGAGCCCCACGGCCCTTCGTTTCCTGAAGGCTGCGTTCAACGCTGATACAGACGGCCTGGCCGGTCTCCAGCAACTGGCGGGTGACTCCACGCTCCTCTTTTACATGACCGAAGAAGGAAAAGAGGGGCGGAACGCTTTTCTGGAGAAGCGCAAGCCGGACTTCTCCCGGTTTCCCAGGTTCCCCTAAAAGAGGCGAACAGGTGGCAGGCGCGGCTTCCTCCAACTCGATCGTGAGGTTCTGGGACGTGTGGCTCATGGCCGCACGGCCTGCCACGCTGACAGCGGCTGTCGTTCCGGTGCTGGTGGGGACGGCCGCCGCTTCCTACGATGGACACTTCAAGCTGCTGCCGTTTGCGGGCGTGATGATGGCGGCGGTGCTCATTCAAGTGGGCACGAACCTGGCCAACGACTTCTTCGACTTTGAGCGAGGGGCGGATACGGCGGACCGGCTGGGGCCTCCCCGTGTCACCCAGAGCGGTCTCGCCTCGCCCCAGAGCGTTCGCTCGGCGATGTATCTCGCGTTTGCGGCGGCAGCGGCCATCGGCGTCTACCTGGTGGCCGTCGGCGGCTGGCCGATCCTGGCGATCGGTGTGCTCTCAATAGCCGCTGGGATCGCCTATACGGGCGGCCCCTGGCCTCTCGGCTATCACGGCCTGGGGGACTTGTTCGTGTTTATCTTCTTCGGCGTCGTGGCCGTGGTGGGAAGCTACTATCTGCAGGCGGGCGAGGTTGGCTCTATCGCCTGGGCCGCCGCGGCGCCCGTTGGCCTCATCGTGACCGCAATCCTCGTGGTCAACAACCTGCGCGACATCGAAAGCGACCGTCGTGTGGGTAAGAGGACGCTGGCCGTGCGGTTGGGCGCGCGCCTCACGCGGGTTCAGTACGCTCTCCTCCTGCTTGCGCCTTACCTGCTGGTGGCGGGCTTCGCCGTTGGCGGCCCGCTCCCAGGCCGGGCCGGGCTCCCCTGGCTAACTCTGCCCATCGCCCTGATCCTGGTGAGCGTCGTGCTGACGGGCGCGGAGGGGCGAAAGCTCAACGCCGTCCTCGGGGGCACGGCGCGGCTCCACTTCCTGTTCGGGGCGCTGCTGGCCGGGAGCCTTCTGCTATGAGGGTGACCAGGCTCCGCTGGACGGCCTACAGGCTCCCCTTCCGGGCCAAATTCTCTACCTCCCACGGAGTATCGACCTATCGTGAGGGGCTGATACTGCGGCTGGACACCGATTCGGGGGTCGTTGGGCTGGGTGAGGCGGCGCCGGTCCCGGAGCGCGGCCGGGGCACCCTCGGCGAGGCGCTGGCGATCCTCGATGAGGTGGGCTCAGGGCTTGTGGGAAGGCAACTGGATGAGGTTCAGGCGCTTATGGACGAAACGGGCCGAGGCGATGGCGACGGCGCCATGGCCTCGGTGCGCTGCGCCTTCGACCTCGCCCTGCTGGACGCGACGGCGAGAGCGGCGGCGATCAGCGTAGCCGAGCTGCTGACCGGCGGCGTCAGCCGGTCGGTGGTGGTGAACGCCACCATAGGTGCGGAAGCGCCCGCCCGGGCGGCAGCGCAAGCGGCCACTGCCCGCGAGAGCGGCTTCCCCTGCGTGAAGCTGAAGGTGGGCGCGGCCTCGAGTGTAGACGAGGAGCGTCGACGAGTGGCGGCGGTGCGTGAAGCGTTGGGCCCAGAGATAAAGCTGCGAATCGATGCCAACGGAGCGTGGGGTGTGGAGCAGGCTGTCCGCGCTATCCGAGAACTGGAGGAGTACGACCTTGAGATGGTGGAGCAGCCGGTGGCGGCGGGGGACCTGCCGGGGCTGGCCCGCGTGCGGGCCGAGGTAGATGCGCCCATCGCCGCCGATGAGGACGTGACGGACGTGGAGGCGGCGGAGCGGGTGCTGGAAGCGGGCGCCGCCGATGTGCTAGTGGTGAAGCCGATGGTCGTGGGGGGGCTGCGTCCGGGGCGCCGCATCATAGAGATGGTCGCTGCGGCCGGCGCGGAAGCGGTCGTCACCACCACGCTGGATTCGGGGATCGGCACGGCAGCCGCCCTTCACCTGGCCGCCACCCTACCCCAAGGCAGCCCCGCTTGCGGCCTGGCCACCGGCTCCCTCCTCGCTGCCGATCTCATCACCGGTCCCCTGGTGGCCCGCTGCGGCCGGATGGAGCTGCCGGACGGCCCCGGCCTTGGCGTTGAGCTGGACGAAGGGCAGCTGGCCCGGTACGGCGGCATCGAGCGTGAGGTAGCCTAGTGCCCGAGTCGCCGTTTGGAGAGCGGTGGCCGGAGTGGCTGCGACAGCGGGCCCTCCTCTCGCCCGAGCGCCCGGCCGTCATCTTCGGGTCCGAAAGGTGGAGCTTCGCCGAGCTGGACCGGCTCGTTTCGGCCTGCTCTGCGAGACTCGCCGACGCAGGCGTCCGCGCCGGCGACCGCGTAGCGCTCCTGGCGCGTAACGGCGGCGGGTTCGTGCAGGTGGCCCACGCCGTTCCTCGCCTGGGCGCGGCTCTGGTGCCGCTCAACGTGCGCTTGACCGCCGGCGAGCTTAGCCGGCAGGTGCGTGACTGTGGCGCTGGGCTCCTCGTCACCGACGAACCCAACGCGGCGAAGGCGGCTGACGTCGAAGGGCTTCTGGCCGGCCTTCGTTGCCTGCCGATGACGGAGCTCGCGCAACGGCTGAACGGGGAAGCCGTTGAGGAGTTGGACCAGGTGGAAGGATCGGCGCTGCACAGCATCGTCTACACCTCCGGGACCAGCGGGCGGCCCAAGGGCGCCATGCTCACCTTCGACAACCACCTGTGGAGCGCCGTAGGTTCGGCCCTCAACCTGGGGCTGCACAGCGATGACCGCTGGCTGGCCTGCCTGCCGCTGTTCCACGTGGGCGGCCTAGCCATCCTGCTGCGCAGCGTCATCTACGGCATCCCAGTCGTCCTGCATGACGGATTTGACCCCGTGGCGGTGAACCGCTCCATCGATGAAGACGGCGTTACCATCGTCTCCGTGGTGAGCAACATGCTCCTGCGTATGCTGGAGGTGCGGGGGATCCGCCCCTATCCGGCGAACCTGCGCTGTGTGTTGGTGGGGGGAGGTCCCGTGCCACAGCCCTTGTTGGAGGAGTGCGCCAGGCGCGGCGTGCCGGTGGCGCAGACGTACGGGCTGACGGAGGCGGCCTCGCAGGTGGCGACCCTGACCCCGCAGGACGCTCTCCGCAGGCGCGGCTCCGCGGGCAGGCCGCTTCCGCCCACGGAGCTGCGCATCGAGGATGAAGATGGCGGGGCCCTCCCCGCCGGACAGGCGGGCGAGATCGTCGTGCGCGGGCCCACGGTGACGCCCGGCTACTTCAACCTTCCGGACGAGACCCAGCGCGCGCTGCGAAACGGCTGGCTGCATACGGGCGACATCGGCTACTTAGACGGCGACGGCTACCTGTACGTGCTGGACCGCCGCGAAGACCTGATCGTCTCCGGCGGGGAGAACGTCTACCCGGCGGAGGTGGAGGCCGTGCTGGAGTCTCACCCGGCGGTTCAGGAGGCCGGAGTGATCGGCCTCCCGGATGAGCAGTGGGGCCAGCGGGTCGTGGCGACGGTCGTGCCCCGGGACGGAACCGGCGTCAGCGAGCAGGACTTGCTGGCCTTCTGCCGGAGCCGAATAGCCGCCTACAAGATGCCGACGCGGCTGCGGTTTGTCCGGGAGCTGCCCCGAAACGCGGCGGGCAAGCTCCTCCGTCACGCCCTCCGGGAGCAGTGGTCAGGGGAATCGCCTCTCCCGTGAAGCAATGCGCAGCCTAACGGCGCCGCGAGGCCTGCCACTCATCGTGCGGCGGCACCTCCTCGCCGACTACGTAGAGGAAGTAGTAGCAGCCCATTTCGCCGAGGAACTTGAACTGCTTGCGCAGGTCGCTCGCCGTCGCCTCGAAGCTGCCATGCGAGCGTAGGTAGTCGCGGAACGTGCCGTGCTCGGCCTCGAGCTCCAGAATTCGGCCGGCGTTGCTGACGACCGCCTCCAGCTTCCGGCGATTGCGGATCACCCGTTCGTCCCGGGTGAGCGCATCCAGGTCATCCGGTGTTAGGTGAGCGATGGCCTGCGCGTCGAAGCCGCGGAACGCATCCCGGATTCCGGGCCACTTCGCCTCCACCACCTTCCATGACATGCCGGCCTGGAACACCGCCTTGCTCATCACCTCCAGGTAATCGCCTAGCGATTGAGGCTCGATTCGTTCCGGCGCCCGCTGCTCCGGCATGTGTTCCTCCTTCTATCGTGTGAGACCTGCATATCCTAGCTGAGCCTGCGTCAAAATGGTAGAGTTGTCGGAGCGGCTTTGCTCCCGTAGCTCATATCCGAGGTGAATATGAAGTTCGGTGTCACCATGTTCCCAGCCGACTACGCGATCGGCCCGGCGGAGCTGGCCGGGGCCGTTGAGGAGCGCGGCCTCGAGTCGCTCTTCTTCCCGGAGCATACCCACATTCCTACTAGCCGACGCACCCCCTTCCCCGGCGGCGCTGATCTGCCGCGTGAGTACTCCCACACCCTGGACCCGTTCGTCGCCCTGAGCGCCGCCGCCACCGCCACGGAGCGCCTCCGCATCGGCACGGGCATCTGCCTTGTGGTAGAGCGCGACCCGATAACGCTGGCCCAGGAGGTGGCCAGCCTGGACTTCATCTCCGGCGGGCGGTTCCTGTTCGGCATCGGCGGCGGCTGGAACCTGGAGGAGATGGAGAACCACGGCACGGACCCGGCCCAGCGCTGGAAGCTGCTCCGCGAGCGCGTCCTGGCGATGAAGGCGATCTGGGCCGAGGACGAGGCCGAGTTCCACGGCCGGTTCGTCAACTTCGACCCCATCTGGTCGTGGCCCAAGCCGGTCCAGAAGCCTCACCCGCCTATCCTGGTGGGCGGCAGCGGGCCCCACACGCTCCAGCGGGTGGTGGAGTACGGCGACGCCTGGATGCCTATCGCCGGACGTGACCAGACTCCCTTGTCCGAGCGTATAGCCGAGCTGAACCGGCTGGCGGATAAGGCCGGCCGGGGGCCCATCCCGGTCACCGTCTTCGGCGCGCCTCCCCGGCCCGAGGTCATTCGCCACTACGCCGAGTCCGGTGTGGAGCGATGCGTCTTCTGGCTACCGCCCGCGCCGGCGGAGGAAGTGCTTCCCATCCTCGAGAGACACGCGGAGCTGGCGAAGAGCTTCGCCTGAGGGGCTTGATGGCGGAGATCAACGTGCGGACAACGTCCGAAGGCGAGCCCTGGACGTTCCAGGTAACCGTGTCCGAAGGCGGCGCCCGGACCAGCCACCGCGTCACGCTGACCGGCG
>CBDURB010000083.1:0-6069 GCA_965369585.1 uncultured bacterium | reverse complement strand
GTGCTGGTCTCCCCGCTTGCCGAGGAGTAGATGAGAGCTCGCCCCTCGTAGACGTAGAGAGAGTCCAGCTCCGACCACGGTTGGTTGACTGTCTGACGGACCTCCTCGTCGCTGCCGATCTGCCTCCAGCCGACGGCCTCCATAAATGACCGCACCTCTGGCTGGAGCAGGGCGAGAGCATACTGGTCCGGGCCCACGCTGCGGAACTGGTAGGCGTGGAATATCTCGTGCCCGATGGACATGCTGGTGGCGCCGACGCTGAGCACCACCTGGTTGCTGGCCTGGTAGCCGGCGAAGCTCTGGTCAGAGTTGGTGTAGTAGGTCATCGGCTGGCCACCGTAGGGCTGCCAGCCGTCCAGGGTGCTACCCTGGTCGTTGGAGACGAACGTCAAGGGCCCGTTGGCATGAGCGACTACTGCGGAGATCACCGTGGCCGGAAGACGATCGATAGCGCTGATCACCGCCTGCACGTTAGCCATCTGTGCCGCATCGTCCGCGCCCCAGTCCTGGCCGGTCACAACAATGCGCACGTCGTAGGCCTCGCCCGCCTCTCCGGCCAGGCGAACCGCATCGGGCGCGGCCGGGGGCGCGGGAGCAGGCGACACAGGCGTGGGCCCCGCCGACCAGGAGCTGGCGATGGTCGGCGGGTTCTGTACGGTGGAAGACGTAGCCTCTGCTTGCGGCGATTCAACCGGAGGAGGCGCCAGGCCTTCGGAAGGGGACCCGGCGGCGATGGCGCCCATCACAGCCAGTAAGCTGGCGAACATGACAGCCGCCCCCATGCCGATGAATAAACCGCGCGGAGGGGAGCGCCTCCGTCGTGCGGCCCCGTCATTGGGGCCGCAACCGTCGCTTTCTCCGTGCCAGGTGGGGTGCCCGTCCCCGGCCATAGAGTTTTCCTCCCTTTTGCTCTCGTCACATCTGGAGAGCCGCATTTCGTCTGGAAGCGGGTGGAGGGGGTACTACCTCCAACTCCAACTTATGACAACCGAACCTAAACGTCAGTTAACAGACGGTTAAGACTCGCAAGTATTCAACAAGCCATGCGGCCGAATTGTTTCGCTGTTCTCTTCAGCTACCCATTACCTATATAATTCGGGGAGTCCCATGAACGAACTGTCCGTTATCCTCGCCTTCGGCCTGCCCGATGAGCTGGTCACCCCCATCCGCGATGTAAGCCCGCGCCTGCGGGTGGTGCGCCTATCGGGGGGCGAGCGGCGGGCCTATCGCAGCGGTAAGACAATCTGGTACGCCTACGCCGAGCAGCGCCGGCCGGAGAAGGAGACGGACCAGGAAGCCGAGGCCAGCCTCGCCCGCATCCTCGCCGAGGCGGAGGTGCTGTTCACCTCGCCCCTCATGCCCGCGAATGTCACCGACCGCGCGGCCAAGCTCCGCTGGGTGCAGCTCACCTCCGCCGGCGTGGACAGGCTCCTGGACGGAGACCTCGCCAAGAGCGGCGTCACCATCACCACCGCCAGCGGCATCCACGCCGTACCCATCGGCGAGTACGTTATGGGGGTGATGCTCGCCTTCGCCAAAGGTCTGCCCGCCGCCATGCGCGCCCAGGCGGAGCGCACCTGGCGGCCCTACCTGGCCGAGGAGCTCTACGACAAGACCGTCGGCATCGTAGGGCTGGGCGCCATCGGCGGCTACGTGGCCAAGCTCGCCAAGGCCGACGGCATGCGCGTCCTCGCCGTCCGGCGCTCCACTCAGAGGCGGTCAACCGGCGAAGCGGCTGGCCTCGACGACGTCGACGAGCTCCTGCCCCAGTCCGACCTGACCTACCTGCTGTCCGAGGCCGACTACGTGGTGATCGCCGTGCCGCTAACGGCGGAGTCCCGCGGCCTCATCGGGGAGCGAGAGCTGCGGGCGATGAAGCCGACGGCGCGCATCATCAACATCGCCCGCGGCGCCATCATCGACGAGGCGGCGCTGGTGCGGGCGCTGAACGAGAAGTGGATCGGCGGCGCCGCCCTGGACGTGGTCGAGCAGGAGCCCCTGCCGCCCGATAGCGAGCTCTGGGGGATGGAGAACGTCATCCTGACGCCCCACATCAGCGGCGGCACGCCGGTGTACATGGAGCGCGCCGTCGAGCTGTTCTGCGACAATCTGCGGCGCTACCTCGCCGGAGAGCCGCTGCGCAACACGGTGGAGGTGGAACGGGGATACTAGCGCAAACACTATCTCGTCGGGGGTCAGACTATAAGACTGCCCCACATGGCCTAGTGCGCCGCCGCCACCAGCTTCGTCTCCTCCTGCCGTTTCTCCGAGTGAAGGACCGCGTTCAGCACCTCGTCCACGTGATCCACCAGCACGAACTCCAGCTCCGCCCGCACCTCCTCCGATACCTCCGCCAGGTCTTTCTCGTTCTCGTCCGGCAGGACGACCCGCTTGAGGCCGGCGCGGTGAGCGGCGAGCACCTTATCGCGCACGGAACCGACGGGCAGGACTTTACCCCGCAGGGTAATCTCCCCCGTCATCGCCACGTCCTTGCGCGCCGGCCGCTTGGTGATGGCAGACACCAGAGCGGTGGCGATCGTCACTCCGGCTGAGGGCCCGTCCTTGGGAATCGCCCCCGCGGGGACGTGGATGTGGATGTCATGCTTGTCGAAGAATGACGGCTGCACGTCCAGCGCCGACGCCCGTGAGCGAGCATAGGTCAAGGCCGCTTGGGCTGACTCCTGCATCACTTCGCCCAGCTTGCCGGTTAGTGTCAGCCTGCCCTTGCCGGGCACCGCGGTGGCCTCCACGAACAGGATATCGCCGCCGGCCATCGTAGCGGCCAGGCCGGTGGCTACCCCCACCTCGTCCTTCTCTTCGGCCAGCTCCCAGCGGAACCGAGGCGGCCCCAGGAAGTCCGAAAGGTCGTCCTCCCCGACGGTGAGAGGCTCGGTTTCGCCCTTCGTCACCCGCCGCGCGACGCTGCGGCAGATCGCGCCCAGCTCCCGCTCCAGATTGCGCACGCCCGCCTCGTGCGTGTAGGAGCGCGTGATATCCAGAATGGCATCGTCCTTTATGGTGAGCAGCCCTTCAGGGATCCCATTCTCCGTCAGCTGCCGGGGAAGCAGGTACCGCTTGGCGATCTCCAGCTTCTCGTTCTCCGTGTAGCCGGACAGCTCAATCACCTCCATGCGGTCGCGCAGGGGAGCCGGGATGGGGTCCTGCAGGTTGGCCGTGGTGATGAAGAACACCTTGGACAGATCGAACGGCACATCGAGGTAGTGATCGCTGAACGTGTGGTTCTGGGCCGGGTCCAGCACCTCCAGCAGCGCCGAGGCCGGGTCGCCGCGGAAGTCCACCCCCATCTTGTCGACCTCGTCCAGCATGAACAGGGGGTTGTTGGCGCCGCAGCGGCGGAGCTCCTGGATGATGCGCCCGGGCATAGCGCCTACGTAGGTGCGCCGGTGGCCGCGGATATCCGCCTCGTCGCGGATGCCGCCCAGCGACATACGGATGAACTTCCGACCCAGCGCCCGCGCTATGGACTGGCCCAGAGACGTCTTGCCTGTTCCCGGCGGCCCCACGAAACAGAGGATGGGTCCACGAGTTTCTCCCGCCCTAAGCTTGCGTACGGCCAGGAAATCCAGGATCCGCTGCTTGACCTTGTCCAAGCCGTAGTGGTCCTCGTCAAGCGTCTCCTCCGCCCGCTCGATATCCAGACTGTCCTCCGTGCTGACGTTCCACGGCAGATCGGCCAGCCACTCAAGGTAGGTGCGGGCAACCTGGTACTCGGGCGAGATGGACGGAATGGTCATCAGTCGCTGCATCTCACGGTCGGCCTCTTTGCGGGCCTCCTCAGGCAGATCGGCCTCGTCCAGGCGCTTCTTCAGCTCGCTCAGCTCCGGCGCGACATCCCCCTCGCCAAGCTCCTTCTGGATCGCCTTCATCTGCTCCCGCAGGATGAACTCACGCTGCTTCTTATCCAGCTCTCCACGCACTTGTGACTGTATCTTAGACTCCACCTTCAGCACGTCCCGTTCATGACTCAGGAAGTCCGTCACCTGCCGCAAACGTTGATGGACGTCTAGCTCTTCCAGCACCCTCTGTCGCTGCTCCGGGGTGATGTTGATATTGGCGGAGATGAAATCGGCCAGAGCGGAGGGCTCAGACACGTTTTTCACTGCCGACACGAGCTCTTTGGGCAGCGCCTCCGACATCTCCACGACCCGTTCGAAGGTAGCGACAGCGTTACGAACCATCGCCTCGACCTCCAGGTCGACCTTGATCTCGTCCTCCAGCCGCTCAACCCGGCCGCGCATCCACGGCTTTGACTGCTCCATCTTCGTAAGCCGGATGCGAGCCACCCCCTGGAGGATGGCGTGAACGGAGCCGTCCGGGGCTTTCGCCATGCGGACGATTGTGGCGGCGGTGCCTACGTCATGCAGATCGCCGTCGTAGTCGCCCTGCCCCGGACCGGGCTTCTGGGAGAAGAGGCCCAACACCTTGACCCCGGCAGCGGCATCGTCGATCGCCTTGATCTCCTTCTCTTCGGTGGCCAGCACCGGCATTAGCTGCTGCGGGAACATGACCGTGGAGCCGCTGCCGATGAGCGGGATGACTTCAGGAACGCGGACCTGCGGCTTCCCTTCTTGGGGGATAACCTGCGTCGGTTCGCCTTCTTGTCCGGATTGCATCTCTTCGCTCACGACTCTACTTCTTCTCTTCTATCTCGACGCGAACGGGTCCGGTTCGTTGCGCTAGCGGATGACGAACTTAACCTGCCGGCTTATGTGACGAGCCACCTTCGGCAGCACGATCTCCAACATGCCCTGAGCGTATCCTGCACGCGCTTCGTCGGGATTGACCTCGGCAGGGAGAAGCAGCTCGCGCCGGAACGGGCCGTGACAGATCTCCATCTGCGAGTACAGGCGCCCCGGCCGTCCTATACCCGGTTTTCGCTCCCCACTCAAGACAAGCACCTTGCCGTCCACCACGATCTCCACCTCCTCCTCTGAGATGCCGGCGATCTCCGCCACTACCACCACCTCATCATCCGTCTCGTACACGTCGACTGAGGGTTCGATGAGCGGCGAGGAAAAGCGTGGCGCGCCGGGCGGGCCGAGAACTTGCCGCCAAGCTTGCTCCATACGCTCCCGAATGCGTTCGAAATCGGAGAAGATGTCGGTTGTCCGCTGTTTCATGACCGCGACCTCCCGATCATGGGCCCGCCACCTCCACGATCATCTCCATCATCATCGGGACGAGGTGTGGGCGCCTCTATTACCGGACAACGATAGCAGGAAGGAGGACACCCCGTCCACCACGGCAGGCTGCTGACTGGAATCGGGTCTGCTGCTCACCTCGCTCAGCCGTTCCAGGGCGCCGGGCAAGCCTAGCGACCCTTACGTGGAGACTTCCGCTTCGGTGCGGCGGAGCGGGAACCCGGCCTCTTCGCCTGCGCCCGGGTAGACGAGGCCGTCTTGCCAGCCTTAGCGGACGTAGCGGCCTTCCCGCCCTTTGCCGCAGACGCCTTACCCTTCTTCTTGCCGCCGGCCTCAGCTCCCGGCTCTGCGCTCACACCCGTGGGTAGAGCGGTCTCACCCTTGTAAGAGCTCTCCATATCGACGACGGTGACAGCGGCGACGGACCCGCCCTCTTCGATTTCCATCAGTGTGACGCCCTGAGTGGACCGTCCCTGCACGGAGATCTCCTCCACCGCGGTGCGCAGCACAATCCCGCCCTCCGAAATAAGCATCAGCTCCTGCTTGGGGTTGACCATGCGAGCGGAGATGAGGTCACCCGTCTTGGACGTGATCTTGAAGGTGATGACACCCTGGCCGCCGCGACCCTGAAGCGGGTAATCAGCCACCGGCGTACGCTTTCCGAACCCCTGAGAGGTGACGACTAACATCATCTCGTTGGGCGTGGCGATCTGCAGCGCCACCATCCGGTCGCCCTTGGCAAGCCTGACGCCGCGGACGCCGCCGGACTGGCGAGAGGCTGAGCGCAGGGAACCCACGGAGAAGCGGAGAGACTTGCCCTTCCCGGTGACCACTATGGCGTCGTCGCTGTCGCTCGCCTGCTTGACCGACACCAGCTCATCCCGCAGCTCTAGATCCATGGCGTTGA
>CBDURB010000082.1:0-6103 GCA_965369585.1 uncultured bacterium | reverse complement strand
GGAGCGGCGACACCTCTTCCGTCCACTGCCGGAGGGCCGATAGTCCCTTGACGGCGCTGGCAGAGAGGGTGCGTACGGGCCCCGCGGAGATGGCGTTAACTCGGATCTTGCTGAGGCCGAGCTCTACGGCGAGGTAGCGAACCCCCACCTCCAGGGCGGCCTTGGCCGCTGCCATGGCGTTGTACCCCGGCACGGCCTTCTCGACGGCGTTGTAAGTCAGGGCGATGATACTGCCACCGCCTCGTTCATCCATAAGCGGCGCGGCCGCCCGCGCCAGCACGTTCAACGAGTACGCGCTCACCTCCATCGCCAGCTTGTATCCCGTGCGGGATATCTGCGAGAACGGCTTGTTCAGGTCGTCCCGATCCGCGAAGGCGATGCAGTGGACCAGGGCGTCCAGCCCTTTCCACTCCGATCGTATGACCTGAAAGAGGGCGTCGATGGTGGAGTCATCGGTGACGTCACACGGGAAGAGGAGGAAATCCTCAGGGTTGCCGAGAGTGGCCACCAGCTTCCTCACGTTCCTCTCGAGCCTGCCCTTCGGCTCCTCCTGGTAGGTGAAGGCCAGGGACGCGCCCTGGTCGTGCATCGACTGAGCTATTCCCCAGGCGATGCTGTGCTTGTCGGCGACCCCCATGATGAGGGCCTTCTTGCCGGCCAGGAGCCCTGTCTGCGAGAGGTTCATCTCGGCATCACCGTTTCTTCGAGCGTGTGGGACGCACAGCGGTTCACGAAGCCTCCTTATCAATCAGCTGCGAGGGCTCATCAGCCGTGTCGGCCTGCATGCGCTCCAGGCAATCGCACAGGACGTTCGCCAAGGGGACGCGATCATTACTATAGTCCAACGAGTCCAGGGGCGGTAGCAGTATGACGCGTCCCGTCCCGACTTTCAGTTCGACCCCAACGGCGGCGCCGCCGAGGCTGCGGGCGAACACGAGCCCGTATTGGGAGAAGCTTTCGTCTTGCTCGGATGCGTAGGCGCGGAAGGCTAACCTAACCCCAAACGTATTCACGTAGGGCGCAAACGCGTGCTCCGCGTCCGCTATCTCCACGGCCGGCTTCCCGAATCCAGCCAGGAGGTGTTCGGTGTAGGAGAAGCCTTCGGGCGCGGGCAGCCAATCGTAGCGCCGCCAGCCGGGGAGGCCGGCGATACCTTCGTGAGCCACGTCCGGGTAGGCCAAGCAGACCACTGTGCCGCCGCGGGCCAGGGCACGTTCGGCCTCCAGGCGGCGCAGCCGCAGCAGCTCCGCCAGCGAGAACGTCCTGGTGCTGCTGGGGCCGTTGACTACCGTCTGCCCGCTGTGGGTTCTGTGCTCCGGCGAACCGTCTCTCGCCTGCTCCACCGCTTCCGAGAGGGCCGACATGTCTACGATGATCCGATCGTAGTCGAACAGGGAGGGGGCGGAGAGGAACGAGTAGTTATCGAAGGTGATGTGGGGCAGGGGGATGCCGAGGACGAGTGCGCGCATTCTGGCTCAGCTTAGCGAAAGCGATCTCAGGTACTGTTTAAGGGCCGGGCCGATGTCCTCACGGCGCAGCGCCAGCGTCACCGACGCCTCCAGCAGTCCCAGCGGCCGACCGGTATCGAACCGCTCCCCCTGGAGCTCGCAGGCGAACAGGGGGTGACCGGCCTCAATCAGCATCGACAGGGTGTCCGTGAGCTGCATCTCGCCGTTAGCACCGGGCGGTGTGCGCTCCAGCAGCGGCCAAACGTCCGCTGCCAGGATGAAGCGTCCGACGATGGCCAGATCGGATGGCGCCTCCTCTAGCGATGGCTTTTCCACGATGCCGCGAACGCGGTACACTCGCTCCTCGATCGGCTCTGGGGAGATGACTCCGTAGTGCACGACCTCCTCGCGCGGCAGCCGCTGCACGGCGAGGATGCTACCGCCGTGTCTATTGTGCACGTCGATGAGCTGGCGGATGGCGGGCACGTCGGAGATTATGATGTCGTCGGGGAAGAAGAGCGCGAACGGTTCCTCACCGACGACGTGACGGGCCGAGAGGACGGCGTGGGCTATACCCCGGCGCTCCTTCTGCCGCACGAAGGCGATGTCGGCGAGATCGGTCACCCGGCGTACCTCGCGCAGCTCTGACTCCCTGCCGCTGCTCTCCAGGACCTGCTCTAGCTCGGAGTTGCGGTCAAAGTGATCTTCCACGGACCGCTTCGCGCCCGCTGTGACGATGGTGATGTGCTGAAGCCCGGCAGTCACCGCCTCCTCCACCACATGCTGGATGACGGGCTGGTCAACCAGGGGCAGCATCTCCTTGGGCACGGACTTTGTAGCCGGCAGGAAGCGGGTGCCGTGGCCCGCGGCCAGGATCACTGCCTTGCGGACGGTCATGCTGGGGAGGGCTCCTTACTGGTGCTTGCCTGAAGGCAGTCTACATCAGGGGTAGTGACCTAGCAAGCGGCCATCGTTCTCGGCGACTGGGCGGTGTCCTCAGGCGAATGACGCCATCTGCAGTCAGGGAGGATGATAATAGTTCTACCACATCCCCGTTTTCCCGTCGCCAGATTTGGCTTGACACTGAGGTTCACGGCCATGATACGATGCTTGCGGTCGTGCTAGACGGGGAGCTAGCGGTGCCCTGAACCCGCAATCCGCTATAGCGGGGTTGAATTCCCGCTCGAGGTCTAGGTGTCGTGGGGACTGCCCCTGATAGGTGGCGTTGAAGACCCGGCCCTGCGCGGCGAGGCGCTATGAATCCCGTCAGGCCCGGAAGGGAGCAGCGGTAAGTAGTTAGCTTCGGGTGCCGTAGGTAAACCGAGTTGGAGTCGGTTGTCAGGGTAAGCCCTTCGGAGCCGGATCGACAGCGGGTGCACGGCTACTGTTATAATAACTTGTTGTATAGTAAGAGAAGTCGGAATAGCTAAAAGAGGTGAGGTTGCCAGAACCCCAAGCCGGGAGGGACGCTCCGAACTACAAGCGTAGCGGGATCGAGAGCCGTCCGCCGTCCCAAGCCGCTCACCCCTTCAGCGATCGTCTTCATCTGGCCCTGGCAATATCTCTGGCCGCGGTTGCCCTCATCCTCATCGCCCTGCCTCTCACGCGTTCCAGCGTCAGCGCCGAAGAGCCCAATAGCACGCCTGTCCTCGTCGTATCAGAGGCCTTCTCCGCTACCCTCCAATCGCAGGCGCAGACTTTAGTCAGCGCCCTGACGGCGGTAGGCCCTGCGGCCACTCCTCGGGATCCTGTTCTCACCCAGAGCCTGGACGGCTTCCCCGGCGCTTCTCTGGTACCGCGCTCCTTCCTGGCGGCGGCCGCCGGTGTGTTCGTCCAGGGCGCCCTCGCCGGCCCGGAGGGTCAGCAAGGCCTCGCTATGGAGTTGCAGGAGCCTGTTGGGTTAACCCTGCACGAGGGAGTTTTCTCCACGGAGGTCTTTTCCACTCGGCCTACTGTGGGTGGCGCGCTGGCGGCGCTTGGCACCGAGTACAATAGCTATGACCTAGTCTCGCCATCGCTGGATACGCCGCTAACGGCTGGCCTTCACGTATTCTTGAAGCGAGCCACCTCGGTCAGCCTCAACGTCGGCGGCGAGGAGCTGGCTGCCGCCTACACGCAGGTGGACACAGTGGCCGCGTTGCTGGCTGAGCGTGACGTTCAGCTATCCGGGGGCGATTACGTTATCCCCGCGCTCTCCACTCCTCTGCGCAACGGCCTGACGGTCTCGGTGACGATCGTTGGGGAGAAGATCGAAGTCGTGGAAACACCCATTCCGTTCCGGACGATCTACCGCGACGACCCAACTCTGCCCCAGGGCCAGTCGGTAGTAGCGCAAACCGGCGCCAACGGCTACGTGGTTCGCGAGTACGCCGTCGTTTACACGAACGGTGAGGAGGTCAGCCGGGAGCTGGTATCGGAGATCATTGTGGCGCCCGACCACGAAATCGTTCTCCAGGGCACGGCGGTTGTCGCTGTCGCCGCCGTGGTGTCGGCGCCGAGCGGTGACCCCGACTGCGCCCGGACGATGACCGTCTGGGCGACGTGGTACACGGCGGCGAGCGCCGGCGGCTCCGGCACGACCGCCACCGGCACGTCGGTGCAAAAGGGGACAGTGGCGGTGGACCCCAGCGTCATCCCCCTGGGCACGCGAATGTATATCCCCGGTTACGGCTACGGTGTGGCTGAGGACACCGGCGGGGCGATCATCGGCAACATAATCGATCTGGGTTACGGTGCGAACGATGTCTATGACTGGTACAGTCGCTACGTAGATATCTGCATCCTTTAACTGACCTGCCTGCCGCGGTGTGGCGGCGTGGCGTATGATGACGCCGTGACGGGATCGCGCGGGCGTCGCCGGAAAGCGCTGGGCCAGCACCGGCTGGTGGATCATCGCGTTCTCCGGCGCATCGTCAGGGCGGCCGACTTCAGTGACGAGGACACGGTGATCGAAGTCGGCGCCGGCAGCGGCCCCCTCACCGAGCTGCTGGCACAGCGCGCCTCACGGCTCATCGCCGTGGAGGTGGACGCGGAGCTCACCGCCGGCCTGCGCGAGCGGTCTCGCGGCCGCGATAACGTATCGGTCGTTGAGGCGGACGTCTTGTCTATATCGCCGGAGGAGGTCTTGACCCGGGGCGGAGGCCGGTTGCCCTACGTCGTTGTCGGGAACCTGCCGTATTCCATCGGCTCGGCGATTCTGCGCCACTTTCTGACCGCCCGCGCCCAGCCGCGTTGGCTTCTCGTCACGTTGCAGGCTGAGGTGGCGCGAAGCATCGCCGCCGGGCCCGGCAAGATGTCCTATCTGAGCGTGGAGATGCAGTATTACGCCCAGCCTCGCCTCCTGTTCGAGATTCCGGCCGCTGCCTTCCGTCCGCCGCCGAAGGTGCGCTCCGCTGTCCTCCGCCTGGACACGCGACAGGGCGCCGCCGTAGAGGTTGACGATAGGGAGGCGTTCTTCCGGCTGGTGCAGGCCGGATTCGCGGCGCCCCGCAAACAGTTGCGCAACGCCCTGAGCATTGGGCTGGAGTGCGGCGCCGCGGAGGCCGAGTCGATGCTGGGTGTGGCGGGTGTTGAGCAGACCCGCCGCGCGCAGACGCTGACCCTGGAAGAGTGGGCCGGCCTCTACGGGGCCTATAGAAGCACGACGGTTAGCGCGACGCGATAGCTTATGCGCCTGTACGCACCGGCAAAGATAAACTGGACGCTGGAGGCGCTGGGCCGCCCCGAAAGCTATCGGGGCTACCATGAGGTGCGCACGGTCATGCAGACGGTGGAGCCGTGCGATAGCCTGGATATCGGGTCCGCTAACGGGCTTCAGCTTGAGATGGAAGGGCGTCGCGGGGTCTCCGAGGACGATCTCATCCTGCGGGCAGCCGCCGCGCTCGACGAGGGGGGTGGCCGTGGCGCCTGTATCCGCGTCAGCAAGCGTATCCCGGTGGCGGCCGGCCTGGGTGGCGGCAGCTCCGACGCGGCGGCTGCGCTGCGCGGCCTCAACGAGCTGTGGAGGCTGGGTCGCAGCGACGCTCAACTGGCGGAGGCAGGGGCCGGGCTCGGGTCGGACGTATCGTTTTTCGTGTACGGTGGTACAGCCCTGGCCGAGGGCCGCGGCGAGCGTGTGACGTCCCTGCCGGAGCCGCCGCCGGTGTGGCTGGTGCTGCTGGCGCCGCCGTTTGAGCTGCCCGAAAAGACCAAACGCATGTACGCCGCTCTGACGCCGGCCGACTTCAGCGACGGCTCTCACACGGAAGCTCTCATGGGCCGCATCCGCGGGGGCGGGCAGGTAGACGATAGCGGTCTGTATAACGTCTTCGAGCGCGTCGCCTATGAGGTGTTCGCGGGGCTCGACGCCTACCGAGACGCCTTGCTGGCGGCGGGCGCCCGGCGCGTCCATCTAGCGGGCTCGGGCCCGGCTCTGTTCGCTCTGGGCACGGATGAGGACGCGGCGCGGTCCGTTCACGCCCGGCTCCGGCTGCCCGGCGGACAGGCGTTTGTGATCCGCACGCTGACGGCGGCGGAAGCCCTGCGACGAGAGGGATAGCCGGTGGCCGAAATGTTCTCCGGGTTCGTTGTGGGCTACGCGTTCTCGTTGCTGTTCACCGCCGTGGCGGCCGTCATGGTGATCGAGGCCCGCAGCAAGATACCTTACCTGTCGAAGG
>CBDURB010000081.1:0-6136 GCA_965369585.1 uncultured bacterium | reverse complement strand
CGCGGCGGCGACTTCACCTCCAGGGTCCTCTTCAGCGCATCCACGTAGCGCATGCTGGAATCCACTATAGCATGCGCTAGCCCAGCGTGACCTCGGCAGTCTCCAGGCTGCCATCGCGATAGAACTCCACGGTCACCGTGTCCCCAGCCCGGTTCTCCGCCAACACTTTGAACAGGTCACCCGAGTTGCTAATCTCCTCACCCCCCAGCTCAACGATGATGTCCCCAGGCTGGAGACCAGCCTCATCGGCCGGACCGCCATCTGACACGTCCCGCAAACCGATACCGCGGTCCACCGCCAGGCCGAAGCTTTCGGCCAGAGCCGGCGTAATCTCCGTAATGGTCACGCCCAGAAAGCCCCGATCCACCTGCCCCTTTTCGATCAGCTCCTCTACTATGGGCCGCGCGCTATCGATGGAGATCACCAGGCCGATCCCCTCGGCCTCACCGCGGATCACGGCGGTGGTGATTCCCACAACCTGGCCGAACCTGTTCACCAGAGGCCCGCCGGAGTTCCCGGGGTTGATAGACGCATCCGTCTGGATCACGTCCGGGATCGTTATGCCGGCCTGCTGGATCAAGCGTCCCTTGGCGCTGACCACCCCCTTGGTCACCGTCGGCCCGCCGGGGAGGTCAAGTGCGTTGCCTATGGCCAGTACGTCATCGCCCACCTGAAGCGCTTCGGAGCTGCCAAGCTCCACCGGCGTCAGGCCGTCGGCATCGATCTGAAGCACCGCCAGGTCGATTAGCGGATCCCGGCCGACGATGCGCGCCTGGAACTGGCGGCCATCGCTCAGGGTGACGGTGATCTGCTGGGCCGGCTGGCCGCCGTCCACCGTGATGACGTGGTTGTTGGTTACGATATGTCCCTCCTCATCGATGATGAAACCAGTACCCACCCCCCGCGTCGGCGTGACCTGTCCGAATACGTCCAGGGTGGCCGCCTCGCTGAGGATGTGCACAACCGAGGGCGTCAGCTCCTCCACCACGTCCGGCGCGTACAGCGGGTCCTTATCATCGGGCGTATTGTCCACCTGCGGCGTAGGCGAGGCCATCGTAGCTGTCGCCGTAGCGCTGGACTCGCCCGAACCACCGCCGCAGGCGGCGGTAACTATCGCCAGCGAGAGAATGAACGCCGAAAGACTAACCGTCAAGGGACGAAACACCGGGACCTCCTTATCACCTGTGTGCCCCAGTGTAATTAACGCTGGGTGCATGAGCCAGGTTTTGCCGTGTAGAATGGATTCCGATATCGGCAGCTCTCTCGGTAGAGAACAAATCTGGCAAGGCGCACGTGAACGTATCGTCTAGTGACTCGGACTACAAGCAGCTTGGTGACGAAGAGCTCATGCGGCGGCTCTTCCACAAGGACAAGCGCGCCTTTGAGGCGATATTCGACAGGTACGGTGATCTAGTGTACTCAACCGCTCTGCGGATCCTGCGAGATGCTCACCTGGCACAGGACGTCTCCCAGGAGATATTCGTCCGCCTGTGGCGGAAGCCCGAAAGCTACGTGGCCGAGCGCGGCCGCTTCCTCACCTGGATGATCTCCGTGACCCGCAACCGCGCCGTGGACGAGATACGGTCCCGCGGCCGCCGCCTGCGTCACGAGACGGCCTCCCCGGAGGAGCAAGAACGGGAAATCCCGGCCGGAGAAGCTAACGACCCGGCGCTCAACGCCCAGCTGGCCGAGCAGGCCCGCACCGTCCGCACCGCCCTCGCGGAGCTCCCCCCGGAGCAGCGCCAGGTCATTGAGCTAGCATACTTCGGCGGGCTTACCCAGCAGGAGATATCTGACCAGCTGGACCAACCCCTGGGCACAGTCAAGACGCGCATCCGGCTGGGAATGCAGAAGCTGCGGGCGGCGCTGGCGCCCGAGATGAGGTCGGAGCGAATCTGATGGACTGCGATCAGGTCAGGGAGCTGCTGGACGCCTACGCCCTGGGCGCCGCCGAAGCCGATGAGGCTGCCCGGTTGGAAGAGCACGTTGCCGACTGTGTGCGCTGCTGGTCCTCCCTCAACGAAGCACAGCGGACCGCCGCCGCCATCGCCCTCTCCACCGCCTTCCAGCGCGCTCCCGAGTCCCTCCGCAACCGCATCCTCGCCGAGACCGAACGAGGAGAGCGTCTCGGCGTACCGAAACTGATGCAGCTGCTGCGCAGGCTGTGGCCGGTCGGCGCCGGCATCGTAACCGCCGCGGCCATCGCCTCCCTCACCTTCGCGTTCTTCCTGCAGACGGAGGTAGGCGACCTGCGCGACGAGAACGACCAGCTCGAGGCCCAGGTCGAAGACACCGGCGAGATTCTGAATGAGCAGCGCCAGCTTATGGCGATTCTCGCCGCTCCCGATGTCCAGCAGGTGAGGCTTGACGCCACCGACCACACCACCTCGGCTGATGCTGTCTACCAGTGGAGCAGCTCCGCCGGGACAGGCGCACTCCTCTGTAACAACCTGCCTGCCCTGCAAGAGGGACAGGAATACAAGGTATGGTTCCTGACCCAGGATCACAGCTATGAAGCCGGCAGCTTCCAAACCTGGGACGGCATCGGCCAGCTCACAATAGACCTGGAAGACCTACCTGAGCTTCCGGTCGCCATTGGCGTCAGCATCGAGCACGCCGACGCGCGGGAGCCGGGCCAGATGTTCCTGTTCGCTGAATTCCAGCAATAGTACAGCCGCTTTTCCCTGTCCTACCGCTTGACAATCATGCTGCTACAGACGATACTATGTCTCACTGATACCAGGTATCATTACTATGTCTGAGCTGGAATCCGTCATCCGCAAGCTGGAGGCGCTCGATCACAGGATCACCCCCTCGCGCGTGGCCGTCATCGCCGCCGTGCTCGCCCAGAGCGGCCACTTCTCCGTGGAAGACGTACTGCGACAGGCCCGCGCCGTAGGCCGCGCCACCGTCTTCCGCACGATGCGCCTCCTCACGGGCCTCGACGTCGTCTGCCGCGTCCTCCTGGAGGACGGCAGCCTGCACTACCGCGTCAGCCGCCGCGGCCATCACCACCACCTGGTCTGCGTCTCCTGCGGCAACGTTCAGGACCTGGACGAGTGCGCCGTTGCCGGTCTGGTGCGGGAGCTGGCGGCGGCCACGGAGTACGAGATAGAAGGCCACTGGCTGGAGTTCTACGGCCGCTGCGCCTCCTGTCGCATCCCCCTAGCCCTGGCCGCCAAGGCGTGAGGCAGCGCCCGCCCGTGTTCCGCCCCGCCGCCGTCGCCGCCGCCCTCCTCGCCGCCCTCGCGCTCGCCGCCTGCGGCGGCAGCCGGACGAGCGAAGACGATGGCCGCCTTCAAGTAGTGGTCAGCCTGCCCCTGTTCGCAGACTTCGTGCACCAGGTCGGAGGCGACTTCGTGGAGGTCTCTTCATTGCTGCCGTCCGGGGCCGACCCCCACACCTACGAGCCCACACCACAGGACGTGCGGCGGATGACCGAGGCCGACGTGATCTTCATCAACGGCCGTGGCCTGGAAGCCAGCCTGGAGGACGCCATCGAGAACGTCGTCCAAACAGCCCCCGGGACGGTAGCGGTATTTTGGACGGCCTTCGTTCCCCGCATCGCCAGGGAGGAACCGAACCTGGAGCCGCACTTCTGGCTGAGCGCTGAGAACGCTGTCAAGTACGTGGAGGTAGTCAGAGAGGCGCTAAGCTTCAAAGATCCGGCCCACAAGAGCGAGTACGAGAAAAACGCGGCACGCTACATAGACAGCCTACGCGCCCTCGACGCGGAAATCGAAGGACAGGTCTCCCGAATACCGCCCGAGAACAGACAGCTGGTCACCTTCCACAACGCCTTCGTCCACTTCGCAGAGCGCTACGGTCTGGAGCTGGTGGGGTTCGTGACCCCCAGCTCCGCCCAGGAGCCCAGCCCCCGCGACATCCAGCGGTTGGTGACTGCCATCCGGGACGAGGGAGTTCCAGCCGTATTTTCTGAGCCCGGCTTTCGCGACGCGGTCCTCAGGCAAGTAGCGGCGGAAGCCGATGTCCAAATCTGTGTGCTGTATTCCGATGCCCTGGACGACCAGGTGCAGACCTACATTGACATGATGCGCTTCAACGCGGACGAGCTCGTCCGCTGCCTGGGAGGATGACGCCCATGCCTGACAACTCACCGACCTTCGCCCCCGCGGTAGAGGTGCGTAACCTCAGCGCCGGCTACAACGGACACGTCGCCCTGGAGGACGTCACCTTCTCCGTAGAGCGCGGCTGCCTGGCCGGACTAGTCGGGCCCAACGGCTCCGGCAAGTCAACCCTCCTGCGGGTGATGCTCGGCCTGCACAAGCCCTGGCGGGGAGAGGTGCGCATCTCCGGCCCGCCGGGAAGGTCGGGTCGCGGCCACATAGGGTACATGCCGCAATCGGAGCTGGTGGACTGGAGCTTCCCGATCACCGTGGCGGACGTGGTCCTCATGGGCCGCTACGGGCGTGTAGGCCTCATCCGCCGGCCCGGAGGTAGAGACCGCGAGATCGCCATGGCCGCCCTGGAGCGCGTCCACCTGGCGCACCTGGCGCAACGGCGCATCGGCGAGCTATCGGGAGGCGAGCAGCGACGCGTGCTCATCGCGCGGGCGCTGGCCCAGGAAGCCGACCTTGTACTCCTGGACGAGCCGCTGGCCGGCCTGGACGCCACCGCCCAGCACGACCTCCTCCGCCTCCTCGAGGAGCTGCGCAGAGAAGACAAGACCCTGTTCGTGGCCACCCACGACCTCTCCTGCGTGGCCGCCAACTTCGACCACGCCGTCCTCCTCAACCGCAAGGTGGTCGCCTTCGGCCGGCCGAGCGAGGTGTTCACGGAGCAGCTCCTGGCTGCCGCTTTCCAGCGTCACCTCCTCGTCCTGCCAGGCGGTGAAAGGACACTCGTCGGCCCGTGAGCGAGCTACTGGATCTCCTGCGCGAGCCCTGGACGTTTGAGTTCATGCAGCGCGCCCTCATCGCCGCCGTTTTAGTTAGCGTGGTGGCGGCCGTCGTCGGCAGCTTCGTCATCCTCAAGGGGATGGCGTTCATCGGCGACGCTCTCCCCCACGCCAGCTTCGGCGGAGTCGCCATCGCCTTCGCGCTGGGCTTCAACCTGCATCTGGGCGGCGCCATAGCCGCCCTCCTGACCGCCCTCTCCATCGGCTTCATCGCCCGCCGCGGCACCGTCCGCTACGATACCGCCATCGGTATCGTATTTATTTCGGGCTTCGCCCTTGGCATCCTCATCGTCAGCACACAGAGCGGCTACGTCGTCGACCTGTTCAGCTTCGTCTTCGGCAACGTCCTGGGGGTAAGCTGGACCGACGTCTGGCTCACCGCCGGCCTGGGCGGCTTCATCCTCATCGCCGTCGCCCTCTTCTACAAGGAGCTGCTGTTTACCGCCTACGACCCCTCCATGGCGGCCGCCACTGGCGTCCCCGTGGCCGCTATGCAGTACGGCCTGCTGGCCCTCATCGGCCTCACGGTCGTGATCGCCCTACAGGTGATGGGGATAGTCCTTGTCCTGGCGATGCTGGTGGCGCCCCCCGCCACCGCCCAGCTCCTCACCCGGCGTCTGCCCCCGATGATGGCGATCGGCGCGCTGGTCGGCGCCCTCTCCGCCCTCGGCGGCCTCTACATCGCCTGGTACGCCGACGTCTCCGCCTCCGCCGCCATCGTCCTCACCGCCACCGGCTTCTTCTTCCTCGCCTTCCTGTTCGCCCCCGGCCGCGGTCTCCTCTGGCAGCGCCGCTTCACCCCCACAGAACGCGCCTGACCGCCACAATTGGCAGCGTCGGCTTCTACTAGTGAAGACATTCACACCTCTCGCCGTATAGAATGGACGTGGGCAAGACAGTGCGATGACAGAGGCCGCGAGGACCGAGACCAAGATAGACCGCAAGGCGCGGCTGAATATCCCGTCGCAGCCCGTCCCCAAGCAGGACCCCAAGGAGCGGGTCAAGAACTGGGACGAGGTCTACCTGGGGTACGACCTCCCCACCGCCCAGCTGGAAGCCACCCGCTGCATCCAGTGCCCCGCTGCCCCCTGCATCAAGGCCTGTCCCCTAGACAACGACATCCCCGGCGCCCTCCTCAAGCTGGAAGAGGGCGACATTCTGGGCGCGGCGGAGGTGTTCCGCGCTACCAACCCCGCGCCCGACATGTGCGGCCGCCTC
>CBDURB010000080.1:0-6197 GCA_965369585.1 uncultured bacterium | reverse complement strand
GTCCAGCTCGCGATGGGCGAGCTGGGGCTGACCATCGACGATCCGCGCCCCCGGACCGTCACCGGCGGCCTCCCCTACGCCGGCGGCCCCGGCAACAACTACGTGATGCACTCCGTGGCCGCCGCCGTGGCCCGCCTGCGCGAGGACCCCAAAGCCAAGGCGCTGCTCACCGGCCTCGGCTGGTTCGCCACCAAGCACGCCGCCGGCGTGTACAGCGCCGGCCGTCCCCCCACCGAAAGCTGGCGGCGGACCGATCCTCTGATCGACCAAGCCGCGCTGGAGAAGATGGAGAGCCCGCCCACCGTGGAGCAAGCCGAAGGCCCCGCCAGCGTGGAGAGCTACACCGTTCAGTTCAACCGCGATGGCGAGCCGGAACAGGGCATCATCATCGGCCGTCTGGGAGACGGCGAGAAGCCGGGCGCCCGCTTCATCGCCAACACGCCGCCGGACGCTGACCTAATGTGGGCGATGACACGCGAAGAGTTTATCGGCGCCTCCGGCCACGTCAGCCGTGACGCGGAGAGCGAACGGAACGTCTTCCGGCCTAGCGGCTAGCCTCAACAGGCCCGCGGGCTCGTGACGTGCGGCCACCCTGCCTCAGCATCTTTCTGGCGTCGATCGTCGGGTTGTAGAGCTTGTAGTTGTCCCTACCACTATCCTTGGCTCGGTACATGGCCGTATCCGCATTCCTCAGCAAGGACTCAGCGTCTTCCGCATCGTTAGGGCACATAGCGATCCCGATGCTGGCAGTGACGCGAAATTCGTGGCCATTGAGCACCCACGGCTGTCTGAGGGCTTCCAGAGTCCTTTCCGCCACTTCAGCTGTGTCTTCAGCCCGGGCCACATCCGGCAATAACAACGTGAATTCGTCACCTCCCATGCGGGCGACGGTGTCGCTATCACGCATAAGGCCGGTTAGCCGTTCGGCGACGCTTTGCAGCAGTTGATCCCCCATTGCGTGCCCCATCGTGTCGTTGACAACCTTGAACCGGTCCAGATCAAGACACATCACAGCCGCCATCTGCTTTTTGCGACGCGCTTGCGCCATCGCTACGGTGAGACGGTCTTCGAACAACCTCCGGTTGGGCAGGTCGGTCAAGGCATCGTGATACGCCAAGTGCAAGATGGTTTCCTTTTGGCGAAGGTTCTCAAGGGAGAGGCCAAGGGCCATGCCGATACCGCTCAGCAACTGGCCGTCTCTCAGGTCCCTGCTCCCTTTCTCACCCACGACCACAAGCACACCCGTAGGCTCATGAAGGGCCACCACAGGGATGAAGACAACGCTCTCACGTCGGCTGTCCCGGGCCTCCGCAAGCACCGGAAGCAGATCGATTAGGACGGCCTGCTTCGTGGACATCGCCTCCCGCAGCTTAGGCATCCCAGCTTGGAGGAGGCGCTCCGCGCGCTCCGGGCTCATCCCGGAAACGGCAGCCAGGCTCACTTCTTCGTTGTCGCCTAAGACAGCGATGAAGGAGGCTCGAAGGCCGAGAAGACGATGGAGGACAGCGAGTGCGCGGAGAGCAGCCTCAGAGACCTTGTAAACACCACCCAACTCCGCTAGGACAACTCGCGGGTAGGCGCTGCGCTTGCGGAGCTGCAGCCCGTGGGCAAACCCCCCCTCCACACCAACAATGGCGATGCCGAAGGCGACAGCGCCAACAACCAGCATCTGGGACGTGGTAAAGCCGAGGACGAAATAGTTGAGGACCTGATTGCCGAGGACAGCTGAGTAGACGCCGATCTGAACTCGGCGCTTCAGAGCCCGAACTTCCTTCAGGTGATCAGAGGCGTTAGCCGATGCAGGCGCGCGCGCCCTCGCCGCCCACCGTTCGGGGGCGCGGTCTTGAGCTTCCAGTTTGCTGACCATTGTAAAGCGGTACTCCCGCTAGGCTCCATGTACTAAAGATGCGGAGAGCCTGAGAGATGTTACGGAGAGCGAACGGAACGTCTTCCGGCCTAGCGGCTAGCCTCAACAGGCCCGCGGGCTCGTGACGTGCGGCCACCCTGCCTCAGCATCTCCTCGAACGCCTCCGCGGGCGCCGGCTTGCTGAACAGATACCCCTGCATCTCGTCACAGCGCCGCTTCTTGAGGAATGCGAGCTGCTCTTCAGTCTCCACACCCTCGGCGATCACCCGCAGCTTGAGGTTGTGCGCCATGACGATGATCGACCTGGCGATCGCGGCGCCATTCGGATCCGTGGTCAGATCCTGGACGAATGACTGATCGATCTTTATCACATCGATGGGAAGACGGCTCAGATAGCTGAGCGAGGAGTGACCGGTGCCAAAATCATCGATCGCTATCTGGACCCCCATCTCTCTCAGCTCGCGCAGTACCGCGATGTTGGACTCCACATCCTGCATCGCCATCCCCTCAGTGATCTCCAGTTGCAGCCACCGCGCCTCCAGGCCGGTCTCTTTCAGCACCTCATCCACTACCTCAATGAGATCGCGCTGCTGGAACTGTCGCGCCGAGAGGTTCACCGCCACCCGCATAGGAGGAAAGCCCGCCGCCTGCCATGCCTTGTTCTGCGCGCACGCGGTCCGCAGCACCCAGGCGCCAAGCGGCACGATCAGGCCGGTCTCCTCCGCCACCGGGATGAACTCCGCTGGAAAGACCAATCCCCGCTCAGGGTGCTGCCAGCGCACCAGCGCTTCCATGCCGACGATCTTTCCGGAAGCGATATCAACCTGAGGCTGATAGTAGACCAGGAACTCCCCACGCTCCAGCCCGTGGCGCAGACTGTTCTCCAGCGCCAGCCGCTCCACTATCCTGGCGTTCATGGCTGGGGTGTAGAGCTTGTAGTTGTCTCTGCCCTGATCCTTGGCGCGGTACATCGCCGTATCGGCGTTACTCAGCAGGGAATCGACGTCCTCCCCATCGTTGGGGAACATGGCGATGCCGATGCTGGTAGTGATACGGAATTCGTGGCCGTTGAGCACCCACGGCTGTCTGAGGGCATCCAGTACCCTTTCCGCGACCTCAGCCACCTCCTCTGCCCGGCCCACCTCTTGCAACAGCAGCGTGAATTCGTCGCCGCCAACGCGGGCGACGGTGTCGCCGTCCCGGACAAGGCCGGTCAGCCGCTCGGCGACGCTTTGCAGGAGCCGGTCTCCCAGGGCATGGCCCACCGTATCGTTGACCACCTTGAACCGGTCCAGGTCAAGGAACATCACCGCCGCCATCCGCCTCTTGCGACGCACCTGCGCCAGCGCTACAGTGAGACGGTCTTCGAATAGGGCGCGGTTGGGCAGGTCAGTCAATGAGTCATGGTACGCCATATGCTTGATCGTATCTTCCGCCCGCTTGCGCTCCGTGATGTCCCTAAAGCTGAATACACGCCCCGGAGCCTCCTCGCTCGTGAGCGGACGAGAAAGGCGCTCGAATATACGGCCGTCCTTGAAGACCAACTCATCGAAACTTTCATCCGGTGTATGATTCAACTCTCGGGCCCTGGCTAAGAACGCCTCCGGTTCCTGTAGCTGATCCATCACAGAAGTGAGTACCTTGTCTCTGTCGCTAGTTTCGAGAACATCTTTCGGAATGCGCCACATCTTGGCCAAGCGCGCGTTCGCATAGGCGATCTGCCCGTTGCTCCCGACCACCAGGATGCCGTCCTCGGTAGACTCAATGGTCGCTCGGAGCGTCTCTTCCCTCTCCCGCAGCGTCTCCTCCGCCCGCTTGCGCTCCGTGATGTCCATCATGACCGCCCGCAAGCCAATAACGCGATCCCCCTCAAAGACCGGCTGGCTGGAGGTGCGCACCCAGCGTATTTCGCCGGACTTGGTGAAAATCCGAAACTCGCTGGGTTCGAGATTTCCGGAGACGGTCCTCTGAAAGCTCTCCACTAGAGGCATCAGGTCGTCCGGATGGATGAACTCCGTGAACAACCGGCCGATGAGTTCTGATGGAGTGTACCCGCCGAGCTGTTCTACAACCGGGCTGACGTAGGTTATCCGCCCATCTTTGTCCAAAGCATAGAGGATCTCACTCATGTTTTCGACCAGGTCGCGATACTTCTCCTCCGATTCCCGCAGCGCATCCTCCGCCTGCTTGCGCTCTGTGACGTCAAACGCCGTCCCCAGTACGGCTGGCTTGCCCTCGAATTCAATAACGCCCACGGCAAAATCGGCCCAACGCTCCTCGCCGTTCTTGGTCAGCAGCTTGGCTTCGTACCGTCGGCTAACCGGCTCACCCCGCTGGCGCGCCAGCCCCCGCTGTTTAACCAGTTCCCTAGAATCAGGATGCATTACATCCCAGAAGTTCATCGTCAGCAGCTCTTCCCGGTCGTAGCCTGTAAGAGCTTCGGTCGCAGAGTTCACGTAGCGCAACCGTGTGCCCTGGAAGATGAATGTAGCGGCGGCGGAAGTCTCCGCCAGTGTGCGGAACTTCTCTTCGCTTTCGCGCAGCGTTTCCTCCGCCCGCTTGCGCTCCGTGATGTCGTGGAATGCGGTGACCCGTGCATTGCGACCCTGATATAGGCAATCTTTTCCAACCACTTCTATATCGAAAGTTGTTCCGTCTTTCTTTACCCCGGTTATCTCATATGGCTTTGCAAAGCCAGACCGGATGTGTTTCATTATCAGTTCAGCCGATGCCGGTGTTGTCATTTCCAGCGGAGACAAGCCAATGACCTCGGCTGATTCGTAACCAAACATCGTAGCAAACGATTCATTAGCTTCGAGGACCTTCCCGCCCTCAGAAATGGCGATGCCCTCAAAAGTTGACTCAACTAATGTGCGGAACCTCGTTTCGCTCTCCCGCAGCGCCTCCTCCGCGCGCATACGCTCCGTGATGTCTGTAGCTACCCCGGTGAGGCCAACGACTTCGCCATTGTGGTCGCGAACTGGAGCATACTGGGTCTCAAACGCCAGCCCACCCACATCCACGATCGCGGCGAACGATTCACCGGCCAGGCCGCGGCGAATGTTCTCCAGGATCTGCGGCTGGTCGCGATAGACGTCAAAGACCGACAGCCCGACGGCTTCGCCGGCCTTCAGTCCCAGCGCATCCAGGCCTTTCCCCTCGGAAAGGGTAAACGTACCCTCCCGATCTATCGCGAACAGCACGACTTGCGTATTGGTAACGACGGTCCGGAAGCGCTTTTCGCTCTCGCTCAGGTCTTGTTTCTGACGCAGGTTCTCCAGAGAAAGGCCAAGGGCGCTACCTATGTTGCTCATGAGCTCGCCGTCCTTCAGATCGCGGTTCCCCTTGCGACCTACGACGGCGAGCACGCCGATGGGCTGCTGAAGGGCGACCACCGGGATAAAGAACAGACGCTCATCGCCGTTCAACCTGACCTCGGCTGATTTGGTGCCGTCCGGTTCCCACAGCACCGGCTGCTGAATATGCGTAGCCTCACGGATGCTAGATGCTCCCGCCTGTAGATAGCGCTGGGCATCCGTCCGGCTCATGCCAAAAGCGGACGCAACGCTGTGTTCGGCTTCGTCGCCAGCAAGGGCGATGAAGGAGGCGCGGACGCCCAGGAGACGATTGAGGACGGGTAGAGCGTGCTGGGCGGCGGCGTCCACCGTCTGTGCCTCTCCCAGTTCCATTACAAGCATATTGGGATAGGCGGCGTGCTTACGCAGCTTGAACGCCTGGCCGAACGCAATCTCGATGGCGATGGTGGCGATGATGAATCCCCCCACATGCACGGAAATGGCCTGCTGCCAGGTGAGACCTGATATGGCGTGATCCAGAGGAATGAGCGCCGTCACCCCGGGATAGACAAACAGTCGCGTAAGCCATTTCACCACCCGCATAGAGCGGAGGGGGTCGCCCACGTCGGGAGAGGCGGATGCCGGCGTCTGTGCCACTTGGCCTTCGTCAGTAATAGCGTCGACCTCGATTCTGCTGGTCATCTGCCCGCCGAAATGCTATCTGGGCTTCATCTAATCATGACGGAAGAATCTGGGCAGTGTTACGAACGCTGGGTTGCGAATGCCTGCAACTATGAACCTGTAATCACGTCCTAGAGTGGTGAACAGTCTCTAATCTGAGAACCATCTATGAACAATAAACGTTTTCTTTTATAGAGCTTGGTTATATCTATTAAATGCCGCAAGATGGAAAGCGGACAACGCGTGAGTCAGGCAGCACCTCAATGAAATACGTCTACCGCTTCTCCGAAGGCAACACCTCCATGGCCGACCTCCTGGGCGGCAAGGGCGCCAACCTGGCGGACATGGCCCAA
>CBDURB010000079.1:0-6208 GCA_965369585.1 uncultured bacterium | reverse complement strand
GCTGCGGCGAGGCCGAGGTCTGGTCGGAGGCGATGGAGGCGCATCGCGACGGCCGCGCCCGCCTGATGCAGGTGGACCTGACCACGCCCACGGACGGGGAGGACAAGATCTGCGGCGGCGTCATGGATGTCTTCGTCGAGCGCATCACGCCGAAAGACGGCGGCTAGCAGAAGCCACCGATAGTCGCTCCCGCCCCGCATGAGAGCTGTCACGTTCGAAGGCCGCTATAAAGTCGAGGTGAAGGGCGTGCCGGACGCGGCCGTCCAGCAGCCCGGTGACGTGGTCATTAAGGTCACGTCCAGCGCCATCTGCGGCACCGATATCCACTTCTACAACGGGCGCATCCCTATACCCCACACCGGCTGGGTGATGGGCCACGAGTACGTGGGTGAGGTGGTGGAGGTGGGCGACGGCGTTACGAAGTTGAAGCCCGGCGAGCGCGTTGTGGGGGCGTCCTACGCCTCCTGCGGCGAGTGCTTCTACTGCCGGAGGAGCTGGCCCAGCCAGTGTATGAAGCAGGAGCACTTTGGCTCTGGCATGCTGCCCGGGGCGCAGGCGGAGTACCTGCGTGTCCCCTACGGGCAGTCCACTCTGGAGAAGGTGCCGGACGGCCTCTCAGACGAGAGGGCGATCCTGGTAGGCGATGTCCTTCCCACCGGCTACTTCGCCGTCGAGCGGGGGGAGGTCCAACGTGGGGATGTGGTTGTGGTGGTGGGAAGCGGGCCGGTGGGGCTGTGCGCCCAGATGTGCGCCCTCCTGGCTGAGCCGAAGGTCGTCATCGCCATCGATTCGGTGCCGGAGCGGCTGGAGATGGCGAGGAAGATCGGCGCTGTGCCGGTGGACATGAACGCTGAGGATCCCGGGGGCGTGATCCGCGAGCACACAGAGGGTCGGGGCGCGGATGCCGTCCTGGAAGCGGTGGGCGATCAGGAGGCGCTGCGGAGCTGCTTCCAGTACGTTCGCCCGGGGGGCACCATCAGCGCCGTCGGCGTCTACTCGGAGGCGCAGTTCCAGTTCCCGATGTTTCTGGCCTACCTGCGTGACCTGACGTTCAGGATCGGCGCCTGCCCGGCGAAGAACTACCTGGCGAAGCTGCTCAGCATGATCGAGCGGGGAAAGCTGGACCCCACGCTTATCCTCACTCACTCGCTGTCCCTGGAGGAGGCGCCCCACGGCTACGACATGTTCGCCAACCACAAGGAGAGCTGCGTCAAGGTTGTGCTCAAGCCCTAGGGCGCGGACGGTGACCGGCTCTGGCGGCTGTCTGTCTGAGGGCCGATAATACTCCTGATATGCGACGCATCGCCGCTATAGCCGCCGCTAAGGCCGCCGCCGCGTTGAGCCAGCGCCTCAAGATGGGCGGCGGCACCGCCCTGCCCGGCCTCGTCGCCGAGCGTATCGACCCGAACATCGTGCCGGAGATGGCACGGCGTTTGGGCCAGGGCAGCGTCATCGTCACCGGCACCAACGGCAAGACGACGACCGCCCGCCTGCTGCGCGGGATTGTCCGCGCCGCCGGCCTGCGGCCCGTGGCCAACCGCGCGGGTTCGAACCTGATGCGGGGGATCGCCGCGGCGCTGGCGCAGGCGGCCGGGCTGGACGGCGGCTTCCCCGGCGCTAAGCGGCGCCTCGGCTTGTTCGAGGTGGACGAGGCGACGGTGCCGGAAGCGGCGCGCGCGCTCAGGCCACGGCTGGTGCTGTTCACCAACCTGTTCCGGGATCAGCTGGACCGCTACGGCGAGGTGGAGCACGTGGCGGCGGTCTGGCGCGACGCGGTAGAGGCGCTGGGCGATTCGGCGACGGTCGTCCTCAACGCCGACGACCCGTCAGTGGCGGCTCTGACCCAGGCCGCTACAGGGCGGGTGCTGTTCTACGGCGTGGAGGATACTTCGCGAGAGAGTGAGGGGCTGGAGCACGCCGCCGACGCCCGCTGGTGCTCCTCCTGCGGGTCGGAGCTGGTCTACTCGGTGGTGTTCTACGGGCACCTGGGGCACTGGCACTGCGGCGCCCACTGTGGCATCGCCCGTCGGTCCCCGCGAGTGGTGGCGACGCGCATCGAGATGGAGCCGGAGGGAACGAGGCTGATGATAACGATGCCGGGCGGTGAGGTCTCGGCGCGGCTGCCGCTGACGGGGCTGTACAACGCCTACAACGCTCTGGCAGCCGTGGCGGCCGCCGTGGCGTTGGGCATCGAGCCGGAGGCGATCGAGCGAGGGCTGGGCTCCTTCAGGGCCGCCTTCGGACGCCAGGAACGGCTGACCGTGGGCGGGCGGCGGGTGCAGGTGATCCTGGCGAAGAACCCGGCCGGGCTCAATGAGGTGCTGCGCACGATCATCGCCGACGGGGAGGAGAAGGACGTGGCGCTGTTCCTCAACGATGGGATCGCGGACGGGCGGGACGTGTCCTGGATCTGGGATGTGGACTTCGACCTGCTGGCGGGGAAGGTGCGATCGCTAACGGTGTCCGGCAATCGGGCCTGGGACATGGCGCTGCGTCTGAAATACGCGGGGCTGGAGACGCTGTCCGAGGTGGAGGAGGATACCGCGACCGCCCTGCGCCGGGCCCTACGGGCCACGCCCGAGGACGGCAACCTGTACGTCGTCCCCACCTACACGGCGATGCTTCAGGTGCGGTCGATGCTCGCCCGCTGGGCGCGACAGCCGGCGTTCTGGGAGACGGCATAGTGGAGCTGAAGCTGCGCCTGGCCCACCTCTACCCAAAGCTGATGAACATCTATGGTGATCGAGGCAACATCCTCTGCCTGGAGCGGCGCTGCCGTGAGCGCGGAATCAGGTTTGAAGTGACGGAGCTGGGGCTGGGGGAGAAGATGAAACCCAAAGAGCACGATCTGGTGTTCATCGGGGGCGCGCAGGACAGGGAGCAGCGCCGAGTCGCCGAGGACCTGGTGGAGGAGAAGGGGAAGGCGCTCAAGGATGCGGCGGCGAAGGGGGTGGTGATCCTGGCCGTGTGTGGCGGCTACCAGCTCATGGGCCGCTACTACCGTGGCGCTGAGGGAGAGGAGCTACCCGGCGTGGGTGTGTTCGGCCTGCGGACGGAGCACCCAGGGCGGGGCGCGAAGCGGTTCATCGGCAACGTGGTGGTGGAGTGGCGGGGTGGCACGCTGGTGGGGTTCGAGAATCACGGCGGCCGTACCCACCTGGACGATGGGGTGGAGCCGCTAGGGCGGGTGGTGACGGGGTACGGCAACAACGGCGATGATGGGGGTGAGGGTGCGGTGTGCGGCAACGCCTACGGGACGTATCTCCACGGCTCGCTGCTGCCTAAGAACCCCCGCTTCGCCGATCACCTGATCGAGACCGCCCTACGACGGCGCTACAAAGATCTGGAGATGGCGCCCCTGGACGACCGTGTGGAGGAGATGGCGCACGCCGCGGCCGTGCGTCTGGCCACCCGTCGCGGTATCATCTCTGTGTAGGAGGTAGGCCCACCGGTCATGGCTGAAGACGCGCAGGCCTCCGGCCCCGTGGAGGAGGTGGACGAGGAGCCGCGGGGGCGTCGTGTGTGGCGCGGCCCCTGGCGGAGCGTGATATTCCCGCTGCTGGTGGTGAGCGCCATCGCCGCCGTCATCTGGTGGATTGACTACCGGCCCGATTCCGGGTCGTCCTCCGTCTACGACGCCAAGTACGGGCCGGTGGAGATGCCGGCGGGGTTGGTGCCGCCCGGCATGTCGGTCGAGGCGAAGGAGGGCAGCCTGGCGCCGGACTTCCTGCTGAAGACGCTGGACGACGGCGAGATCCGCCTCAGCGATCAGCGCGGCAAGGGCGTGATCGTGAACCTGTGGGCGACCTGGTGCGGCCCCTGTCGCAAAGAGATGCCGCAGTTCGTCGCCGCTTACGATCGCTATCAGAAGGAGGGGCTGGAGATCATCGCCGTGAACGTCCAGGAGAGCGCGTCTATCATCCAGCCGTTCGTGGATGACTTCGGTATGGACTTCCCGGTGGCGCTGGACAAGCGCGGCGCGGTGTCCGACGAGTACCGGATCCTCGGCCTGCCGATGACGTACTTCATCGACCGGGAGGGCGTGATCCGGAACGTGTTCCAGGGCCCCTTCCTGGAGCGGCTGGAGGGGACGCAGGTGCAGGGGGCCATCGAGCAGGACGAGCTTACCAAGCGCATCGAGGAGATTCTGGAGTAGGCGGTGGCGGAGCAGGATGTCCTCAGGAGGGTGGGGTGGTTGCGGACGGCGCGAGAGCTTGACCCGTTCCGGGCTACCTGGAGGCTGTTCACCAACGTCCGCTGGGCGATCGGCATCATCACCTTCCTGGTGCTGGCCAGCCTGCTGGGCGTGCTGATACCCCAGGCCCCGGCGAGCGTGCGCGGAGATGTGGCGGCGGAGGTGCAGTGGCTGGCCCTGCAGGAGGAGCGCTTCGGATTCCTGACGGACAGTATGAACCGCATCGGCCTGTTCGATGTGTTTCACGCCCGCTGGTTCGTCTACGTCCTGGGCTTGCTGGTCGTTTCCATCACCGTGTGCACGGCCAGCCGCCTGCCACCCATCTGGCGCGCCGTGACGCGCCCTCGAAAGCGCGTGAACGACGCTTACTTCACCAGCACCCGACACCGCTTTGACTACGCGACGCCCGATGGCGGCTCCAACCTGGAGTCTGTGCTACGGCGGCAGCGCTACGCCGTCGAGCGGTATCAGGAGGGCGAAACGGTCTACCTGTTCGCGGACCGATTCCAGCTCGCCCAGCTGGCTACCTTCGTGTCGCACCTGGCCCTCATCATGTTCCTGGCGGCGGCGCTGGTGAGCCGGTTCAGCGGCTTCTCCAACGGGATGATGATCGCCGAAGGCTCCACCGGGCCGGTGTTTCCGCTGACGCATCCCAACCAGATGCAGGTGGAGCTCGTGGACGCGGTCGGGCTGTTCTCGCCGGAGGGGCTGGCGCTGGACTACCGCTCCGATCTGGTGATCTACCAGGGCGGCGAGGAGGTGAAGCGCTGCACCACCACCGTCAACTCTCCCTGTAGCTACAAGGGCTACCGCTTCCATCAAGCGGCTTACTTTGGCAACGGGGCGGATGTCCAGGTGCGGGACCTGGCCAGCGGCAACGTGATCTACCGGGAGACGATGACCCTCTCCAGCACGCTGCCCTCTCCCCAGGTCATCGTGCGGGACGGCGAGGGTAATGTGCTGCTGGACGAAGCGCTGGTCCTCACCGATATCCTGAGCACGGACGAGTTCGTCTATTACGGTACGCTGGTCACTCTGCCGGATGACCGCGTGATCACGATGGGGGCACGGAGGATGACGGAGGGTGAGCGCTGGCAGCTCGCTGTGTTTGAGCCGGGCGAGGGCGAGGAGGCGGTGCGGCTGGTGCTAGCGGAGGGGGAGAGCGCCTCGGCCGGTGGCCTGGAGTTCGTCTACGCCGGCCTGCAGTCGGTCCCGGCCGTGTTCGTGTCCGACCTGCCGTTGCCGCAGGGCCTGCCGTCGGGGGCGGACAGAGGGCAGGTGCTCGTGGAGATGAGCAACGTTGTCTACGGCACCGGCACGGCGTCCGAGGGCACGGCGGTGACGCCCGCCATCGGCAGCGGGCCGCCGGAGCTGACGATTATCGGCCTGCAGCCGCAGGCGGTGAGCCTGAGGCCGGGGGAGAGCGTGGAGATAGGGGGGTACGAGTATTCGTTCCTGGGCCAGCGGGAGTTCGCGGGCATCCAGGTGAAGAAGGACCGTAGCGATTATCTGATCTGGGTGGGCACCGCCCTGCTGATAACGGGTTTGATGGTGACGTTCTGGGTGCCACGTCGACGGTTATGGGCTAGAATAACACCGACCCGAACCCACCTCGCCGGCCAGGCCGGTCATCTGATAAGGCTGGACAGGGAGATGATGGATCTGGCGCGGCAGGAGGGTGCCACATTGGACGAGGCTGAAGGACGGGGTGAAGATGACTAGTGCGATCCTGCTATCGATCAAGATAGGTCTCAACCCGACGCTGTTTGAGGTGGTCGGGTTGGAGGTGACCTGGCACGGGCTGTTTACGGCGCTCGCCGTGGTGGCGGGAGTGGCGGTGGCGGTTTTCCTGGGCAGGCGCGTCGGCTTTCATGAGGACGCCATCTACAACGTGGCCCTGGCGCTGGTTGTTGGCGGTATCATCGGCGCCCGTGGCCTGTACATCATCGAGAACTGGGCGCTGTTCGAGGACGACCTGGGCGATATCTTCGCCATCAACACCGGCGGCATCTC
>CBDURB010000078.1:0-6276 GCA_965369585.1 uncultured bacterium | reverse complement strand
CGCATAGCCGAGGCCCGCGATTTGCCAGCCCCTCCGGCCATCCGCTAAGCTGACTGTACTGTGAGCGATACTCCCAACCAGACCGCCGTCGCACCTGACGTCGCCGCCGAGCCGGTCACCCTGCGCGAGAAGCTGGCCGCCGGCCGCTTCGTCATCAGCGCCGAGGTGGACCCGCCCCACGGCCTGCGCACCCGCAAGGTCCTGCAGGGCGCCGCCATCCTCAAGGACGCCGGCATAGACGCCATCAACGTCGGTGATAGCCCCACCGCCAAGGTCCGCATGTCCCCCCTGGCGATGTCCGTTCTCCTCCAGCGCGAGCTCGGCGTCGAGATCGTCATGCACTACACCACCCGCGACCGCAACGCCCTGGCCGTCCACTCTGACATGGTCGGCGCCCACGTCCTGGGCATCCGCAACATACTGTGCCTGCGCGGCGACCCTCCCTCCGTCGGCGGCTACACGGACATCGTCGGCGTCTGGGACATCAGCGCCGTCGGCCTGATGCGTTCCCTGAAGCTCCTCAACGACGGCGTCGACTGGACCGGCAAGCCGATCACCGGCGAGGCTGATTTCTTCATCGGCGCCTCCTGCGATCCCAACGCAGACCCGCTGCAGCCACAGCTGCGCCTCATGCGTCGCAAGGCGGAGGCCGGCGCCCAGTTCTTCGTGACCCAGAACGTCTTCGACGAGAAGGTACTGGAGAACTTCGTGGCGAAGACCAAGCGCTTCGGCCTCCCCCTCATCGTCGGCGTGCTGCCCCTGCACAACTCGCGCCACGCGGAGTTCCTTCACAAGGATGTCCCGGGTATGCAGATACCGGACGCAGTTCGCGAGCGGATGCGCCGCGCCGGCGACGAAGACGGCCCCAAGGAGGGCCAGGCCATGGCCCGCGACTTCCTCGCCTTCTGCCGCGAGAGGTGCGCCGGCGTCTACCTCGTACCCTCCTTCGGCCGCTACGACCTAGCCGCAGAGCTCGTCACCGAAATCAAACCCTGACCCCTGCCTACCGGCAGGCAGGCTGGAAAGGCCGGCCCCTCATGACCAAGGCCCAGACCAAGTTCCACTTCTCGCCTCGGGAGAACCGCGCCCACGAGATCAACTGGCGCGAGTGGAGCCCTGAGGCGTTCCAAGAGGCGAAGGCTCAGGACAAACCGATCCTTCTCTCCCTCTCCGCCGTCTGGTGTCACTGGTGCCACGTCATGGACGAGACCTCCTACTCCGACCCCGGCGTCATCTCCTACATCAACGAACACTACGTACCCGTTCGGGTCGATAACGACCAGCGACCGGACATCAACGCCCGCTACAACATGGGCGGCTGGCCCACCACCGCCTTCCTCACCCCGGAAGGGGAGCTGATGACCGGCGGCACCTACATCCCGCCCGAGTCCATGCTGGAGCACCTGCCCAAAATCGCCGTCCAGTACAAGAGCAGCCGCGAGGAGATCTCCCGCAAGATGGAGGAGCTACGTCAGCAGCGAGCCGCGACCGCCTCGCCAAAGGCGGAGGCCGACCTCTCCCCCGACATCTTCGACAACGTCGTCCATGCCATCGCCCAGAGCTACGACCCCGTCTTCGGCGGCTTCGGCGAAGCCCCTAAGTTCCCCCACACTGACTCCATAGACCTCCTCCTATACGCCCACCGCCGTAACCGCGACCCCGACCTGCTGCACATGGCCCGCAAGACACTGGAGTTCATGTCCGCGGGCGGCGTCTTTGACAAGGAGTGGGGCGGGTCCTTCCGTTACGCCACTAACCGCGACTGGTCGGAGCCTCACTACGAGAAGATGCTGGAGGACAACGCTAACCTCCTCCACAACCTCCTCACCCTCTACCGCATCACCGGCGACGAGGCCCACGCCGCGTCCGCCACGCGCGTCATCGACTATCTGGAGGCTAAGCTTCGCGACCCCGAGCACGGCTTCTTCTACGGCTCCCAGGACGCGGACGAGGAGTTCTACAAGCTCCCCGCCGCCGAGCGAGAGAAGCTGCCGGAGCCCTACATAGACCACACCTTCTACACCTCCTGGAACGCCCTGACCACCTCCGCCTACCTGGAGGCATCCTGGACCCTGGACCGCCCCGAGCTACGAGAGGCCGCCCTCCAGGCCCTCGACTTCGCCTGGGAGAACTGCCGCCGGACGGGTGATGGCCAGACGGCTATGTACCGCTACTACGATGGCTCGCCTCACGTTCCCGGCCTGCTGGGCGACCAGGCATACACGGCCCGCGCCCTCCTCGACGCCCACGAGGCCAGCGGCGACTCCGCCTACCTGGGCCGGGCCGAGGAGCTGGCCCGCCTCCTCCTCGACCGCTTCGCCGACAAGAACGGCGGCGGCTTCTTCGACGTGTGGGAGGAGGCCGACAGCCTGGGCCGCCTGGCGGAGCGCCAGAAGTCCGTCCAGGACAACGCCGTCTGCGCGGAGCTGTTCATCCGCCTCCACCACCTCACCCGCAGCGAGGAGTACAAGCGGGTCGCACAGGCCACGCTTGAAGCGTTCGCTCCCTCGTACCACACCCTTGGCTACTTCGCCGCCGGCTACGCCAAGCAGGTGGACCTGCTCCTCAACCCGCCCGCGGAGGTCAACATCGTCGGCACGCCGAAGGATGACGGCGCCCGCGCCCTTCACCACGCCGCCCTCTCCCTGGACCTCCCCTACCGCGTCGTCCAGCTCCTCGACCCGGAGCGCGATGCCGCCCGGCTGGAGGCGCTGTTCCTGCCGCCGGAGCCCGCGCCCGCCGCCTACATCTGCCTCGGCGCCACCTGCTCCGCTCCGCTGACGGAGCCGTCCGCCCTGACGGAGACCATCGAGAAGATGCGCTCCGCCGGCATCCAGATCATTGAGTAGTATATCTTCAGTCGCCAACTCATCAGGAGGTAAGCGTGACACCGGAAGAACGTAAGGCGTTTCTAAGCGAGCACCGGCTGGCGATCGTCGGGGCGGAGCGGGTGGACGCGCCGCCGCAGCTCTCGCCCGTCTACTACGTGATGGACGGCGACGACCTCCTGATCTCCACCACGGCGACGCGGGCCAAATCGAAGGTGATACGTCGCAACGCACGTGTATCCGTCTGCGTCCTGGGCGAGCAGCAACCGTTCCCCTACCTCACGGTGTACGGCCGTGGCCGGATCGAGGCCGACGGCGCGGCCGACGTGATGATGGCCGTCGGCGGGGCGATGGCGGGGAACCCTCTGCCGGAGTCGATGCGGCCCGCCATCGAGGAGCGCGCGAAGAAGGAGCAGCGCGTCGTCCTTCGCGTGACGCCACAGTCGTACTTCCCCTGACCCCCACCACGTAGCGGTGACCTACTCGTCCTCCCGCGCGGGGACCGCCTCCCGTAGCCGCCCCTTGAGCTGACGCACCTGCCATAGGTGCTCCAGGTCGTGCTGGGCCAGCTCCCGCGCCAGCTCGCCCAGCGTCACCGGGCCGCGATACGGGTGCTCCGCGCTGCGCTGCCAGTCAGCCTCCGTGAGCGCCCACAGCAGGTACGTCGTCTCCCGGCGCATGCCGCGGAACGAGGCCAGCACCGGTGCGATCTCCCCACTCTGGTAGTCGCGCTCCTGGGGCAGCAGGTCCACGTCCCAGGCGGGCAGGGCCGAAGAGGACCCGGCGACGAAGGCGTTGAACTGGGCCAGCGCCAGCTCCTCGGCGTCCCGCAGGTGAGCAGCGATCTCTTTGAGAGACCACTCCCCTTCCGCCGGGCGCCAGACCAAGCTCTCCTCGTCAACGTCGTACAGCTCCGATATCAGGGAGCTGCCGGCCTCTCGCAGCGCCTTCACCACCCACCCCTGGCGATCTGGTTCCTCCATCACCACGCCATTGTAGCGCGTCGCGCTGAGCGAGGCCCGACCGTCCGCCGGCCCTTTGACCGGCCAACCCTTTGACCCTATCATGAGGAACGGCCCATGAGCGCGGACGCCCTTCCCTACACGCTCCTCATCATCTTCGCCGAGTTCGCCATCGGTGGACTCTGGGTGCTCTGGCTCGCCGACATGCGGGGCACAACCGCGGCCTCCTTCATCAAATTCGGCGCCGCACTCGTATTCGTCACCGCCGGCCTCGCCTTCTGGATCGCCGCCAAGCTCTCAGTATCGAACGAGGTGGACGGCTACCCGCTGGACCCCTCCTACATGCCCCCGACGCGCATCGCCCTGGCGCTCGTGTTCGCCCTTACCCTGCCCTACGCCCTGCTCACCCTGCGCGGGGCCCGCCGGCCGGGTCTGGTCGCCGGCGGTCTCGCCTCCGCCGCCGGGCTGGCCGCCATCGCCCTCCTCTCGCAGGTGTTCGCTCTCCCCACCTGGGGCTACCTGGGCACCCTACTCAGCCTCACAATCGGCGCTATCGTCGTCGGCGCCGTCACCATGGGGATGATATTGGGTCACTGGTACCTGGTCACGCCGCGGCTGCCGGAGCAACCGCTTCGGGAGATGACGTTCGTCCTTCTCCTGGCGCTCGGTTTCCAGGCCCTCCTCCTCATCCCCTCCCTGGCCCTCCCCCGCGACGCCATCGCCAACTCCCTGGACACGCCGATCGGCCTCAACCCGTTCTTCTGGATGCGCGTCGGCGGCGGCCTGGCCTTCCCCTTCGCGCTCTCCTACATGGCGTTCGACTCCAGCGGCGTCCGCGCCATGCAATCCGCCACCGGACTGCTGTACATCGCTATGGCCCTCGTCCTCTCCGGCGAGGTACTGGCCAAGGGGCTTCTGTTCGCAACGGCGGTCCCCACGTGATGCGACCAAGAAGGGAGGAGATGATATGGCCCGCACCCTAGCGCTCCTGCTATTGGCGTTTAGCGCCCTAGCCCTCATCGCCATCGCCTGCGGCGGCGAAGGCGACTTCCTCCTGGAAGACGAGCCGAACGCCACGGGCACGCCGCCCTTCTTCGAGCGCTCACCTCTGGCCACCCCGACCCCAACCCCTACGGCTGCCGGGGTCGCCGGCGAGTGCGGCGAGACCTACATCGTCGAGGCCGGTGACTCGCCCTTCAGCATAGCCGACAAGTGCGGCGTGGACGTGAACGACCTCCAAGAGCTCAACGACATCGACGATCCCAGGAGCCTGAAGGTCGGCCAGGAGTTGAAGATGCCACCAGCTCAACCCACGCCCACGGGGGACGAAGAATGAGCGATTCACACGATCGCCAGGCCGCCTGGGACCTGCTCTGCGAGTACACCAAGACGGAACCCCTGCGCAAGCACGGCCTCGCTGTGGAGGCGGCTATGCGCGCCTACGCCCGCAAGTTCAGCGGCGACGAGGAGCAGTGGGGTATCGTCGGCCTCCTCCACGACTTCGACTACGAGGCCCATCCCAACCCCGAGGAGCACCCCGTCAAGGGCGCCGAGATCATGCGCCAGCGCGGCTGGCCGGAGGAGATCATCTACGCTGTCCTGTGCCACGCGGACTACCTGGAGCTGGAGAGGAAGACGCCCATGGACCGCGCCATTTACGCCGTCGATGAGCTAACCGGCCTCGTCATCGCCGTCGCCCTCGTCCGGCCCAACAAGAGCATCCACGAGGTGGACGTGCGGGCGGTGCGAAAGAAGATGAAGGACAAGAGCTTCGCCCGCGCCGTCAACCGCGACGACGTCGTTAAGGGCGCCGATCAGCTAGGCGTCGACCTAGACGAACACATCGGATTCGTTATAGACGCGCTGAAGCCGGTGGCTGCCGAACTGGGCATCGCCGGCCCGAAATGAACGCGGCGGAGCCCTCCAGGGCTCCATAGCCAACGCAGTTGTCCCATACGGGCTAGAAGGAGCACCCCGTGCCCGACCAGACCAAGACCCTCAAGGTGGGAGACCCCGCCCCCGATTTCACCCTTCGGGGCACCGGAAACACCAACTTCACCCTCAGCGAGCAGCGCGGCAAGAACGTCGTCCTCGCCTTCTTCCCCGCCGCCTTCTCCCCAGTCTGCTCCCAGCAGATGCCCCGCATCCAGGCTGAGAAGTCCAGCTTCGACTCCTCCGACGCTGTGGTCGTCGGCGTCAGCGTGGACAACACCTGGGCCCTGGACGCCTGGGCCAAGCAGATGGGCGTGGAGTTCCCCATCCTCAGCGACTTCCACCCCCACGGCGCCGTCTCCGAGAAGTACGGCGTCCTCCACCAGGCCGGCGTCTCCGAGCGCGCCGTCATCGGCATCGATAAGGAGGGCGCCGTCCGCTACATAGACGTCTCCCCCACCTTCACGGATATTCCCGACACGCAGCCCTGCCTGACCGCGCTCAAGGGGTAGCGCGCCCGGACAACTGCCCTTCCGCTCCCCTGGCCCACGGGT
>CBDURB010000077.1:0-6324 GCA_965369585.1 uncultured bacterium | reverse complement strand
TGGGCGATCTCGCTGTTGCTGGGCTCGACGAGGAAGGAGCCATCGGGGAAGACGATAGTGGGGATTATCTGCTTGCCGTTGTTCTTCTCTCGGACGATGTCGGCTGCGGCTGCGTCTCCATCGATATCGACCCACTGGTAGGGAACGCGCATCTCTCCCAGGAACTGCTTGGCGCGCCGGCAATCGGGACACCATGGGGCTCCGTAAACCGTGATCTTATCGCTCATTGTCTCCTCCTGGAGCGGGCGGCAGGCGGGGCCCACACTCAACTATACCCTACGGGGGTATACGCTCGCTCTCAGGCGATGGTTTTCCCGCTTCGCTACAGGCTACCAGCCGGGGAACTGCTGGATGCAAGCGATAGAGCAGTCGCGCCCGTGAATGCGTTCCGCCTCCGCTATCGCCTCCTCAACGGTGGCGATGGGGGTGAAGCCAATGTGTCGCGGAACGGCGGGGTCTTCAGCGCCGGCTACGAAGATGCGTCCGGCGTGCTTCAGGCGCTTCAGCGGATGAGTGGCCAGGATGGCGTGCACGGGGTGGTAGGCGACGCCAAAGCGGTAGCGCTCGATGAAGCCGGCATGAGTAGCGTACTCATCGCCGAAGCGTTCGCTGATCTCGTAGGGGTCTTGCGTCTGAGGCAGTACGCGCTCCCAGACGTCAGCGTGGGCGGGATGGTGCTCCAAGTCCCAATCGTCGGGACAGGGGGTGGCCATAATGACGGAGCAACCCGGCTTCCCCAGCGCCTCGATGTATCCGCCCAGGTATCCTAGTCCAGACGAGATTAGCGTCAGCAGTGGGTTCATGCGGGCGAAGGTGGCGTAGGGACTCCAGTAGGGCAGGCCGTAGACGATGACGTCCGCCGGCTGAGACTCGCTGCGCCTCGGTTTGTGCATCGACGTCTGCACTTGCAGGACGGCGGCCCGGGTCTCCGCCACGCTGCCCGCCCAGATACGACCGATCGTCGTCGGGTTGGCCAGTATCGTCTCCACCTTGAACACCGGCTGTCCCAGTCGCGATTCCACCAGACGCCCCATCTCATCCAGTACCTTGTGCATGCGGTTCTCGCGTACGGACATGGACATTCCATCCGGCGTATGCGTCCAGCGGATGGAGCGCCAGGTAGAGAGCCCAACACAGACGGACTTCCAACCGCCGCTAAACCCCATCATACAGGAGGCGTTGACATAAATAGTTAGGTCGGATTCGACCGCCAGGCGGTGGATCTCTACGTCGTAGCCGCTGGGCGTCGTGCCCAGGTAGGTAAGGTTGTCGGCATCCTCGGCGTCATGACAGGTGAGGCGGGAGCCGAAACGCTGCACCAGATCCTGCCCCAGGATGGAGGCGAGCTCCGTCTCGGTCCACTTGCGGTGGAGAGCGTTGGCGCAGACCAGGTTCACGTTCTTCTCAGGGACACCGGCGCCGGCTAGCTCTTCGAGTATCGCCTCGATCGCCAGGCGGCGCACGGGCCCGAAGGAGGGCACGGTGGGGTCGTCGAAGGCTATGAGGACGCTGGCGCCGGGCCGTACCAGGTCGCGGATGGGGGGTAGGCCCAGCGGTTGGGCCAAAGCATCGCGGACGGCAGCCTCCTGGTCGGCGACAGGCTCCAGACGTGGGCCGTGAGAGGCGCCGTCACTCCCACCGACAAGGTGTGTGCGGCCGGGTAGGGTGACGTTGACGGTGCCCTCCCCGAATAGCAGTGTCGCTTCGGTCATCTTGTCACCTCATGGGGATGGCCGCCCGTGGATCACGACGCCCATTGTAACACCTCCCCGCGGCGCCGCACTCAGTCGCGACGGCGAGCCTTGCGGTCGGCGATGAAGGCGGCGGCCTCTGAGCGACGCCGGAAGTTGAGCTTTCTGAGAATGCTGGAGACGTAGTTCTTGACGGTCTTGTCGCTCAGGAACACCTCTTTGGCGATCTCCTTGTTGGTTTTCCCCTCTGCGATCATGGTGATGATCTTCCGCTCCTGAGGTGAAAGGGTGGCTAGCTTGTCATCTTCTCCGGTGGCGAGGCGGCGCATTCGCTCCAGAACCCTGTGGGTAACGGCGGGATCCAGTAGCGATTCGCCTTTGGCTACTTTCTCGATCGCCTCCGCCAGGCTCTGACCACGGGTCTGCTTGAGAAGGTAGCCGGAAGCTCCCGCTATAATCGAGCCGAACAGCGCCTCATCGTCGCCGTAAGAGGTGAGCATAATCACCCTGGTCTCCGGCTGCTCCTCCAGAATCTCGCGGCAGGCCTCGATTCCGTTTCCATCGGGCAGCCGGATGTCCATGATCACGACGTCCGGCTGGGACTGCCGGGCGGCGCGCACCGCCTCCTTCGCCGTCCCCGCCTCGCCGACGACGGAGAAGCCGGGGCGGCGCTCAAGCAGGGTGCGCAGGCCCATGCGCACCACCTCGTGATCATCGACGATGAGGATGCTGACTGTCTTATCGGTCATGGCCCTATTGTCGCACGCTGTCCACAGGAAATTCGACACTCACCCGAGTGCCGCTTCCCGGGACGCTTTCCACGGACAGCTTCGCTCCCAGCATGTGGGCGCGTTCATCTATGTTGCGCAATCCGCGCCTGTCCTCAGGCCTTTCCGCCTGAGGGTCAAAGCCAATGCCGTCATCGGTGATTTCCAGCCGCACTGATTGAGGTAGCGCCGTTAGCTTTACCTGCAGAGAGCTGGCTTGAGCGTGACGGCTGACATTGCTGAGCGCCTCCTGGGCGATACGAAACAGGGAGACCGCCTGATCTTCCGTAACGGCGCTGTTGAGATCCCCCTCAACGGCCAGTTCTGCGTCTATCAAGGTGTTGACACGCACACCCTGCACGAGATCCTTTATAGCGCGCTCCAGATCGCCCTGCAGGACCTCCGGCCTGAGGTCGAAGATGTAGCTCCGGATGTCCTGAATCACTCTGTTGAGATCATCCATCGCCTTCTCAAGCTCAGGCTTTAACTCGTCCGGGTGCCCCTTCAGCCGATCGACAATGTCATCCAGCCTCAACACCACGGCGTAGATGGATTGGATAGCGCCATCGTGAAGGTCCATGCCGATGCGTTCTCTCTCCTCGAGCAACGCCAGGCTTTGGAGCTGCTCGTATAGCTTCCTCGTCTCCACAACCACCGCCGCCCAGGTAGAGAACGCCTCCAGCAGCTCCGCCTGCCGGGCGTCCAACGCTGTTCGCTGCCGGTTGCCCACGCTCAGCGTTCCCAGGAGCTTACCCTTCCCAGAGAAGGGCACGGCGATCTGGGAGACGAGTCCCTCCGCCCGCACCAAGTCTGCTGGCCGGTCCCGCAGGCGGGGGTCCGCCAGATAGTCCTCCACTATGACCGGCTTTCCCGTCTCCAGGACGAGGCCCTGGAGGCCATGCTCCCGACGCATGCTCAGCGCGCGCATATCGGCGGTGCGCAGCCCCGCGTGAGCGGCCATTTGCAGCTGACTCCCGTCAGGTGAGAGGAGCATCAGGAGGGCGACGTCCGCGCTCAGGAGACTCTTCGCCCTGGATACCACTGAGTTTAGCAGCCCCTGCAGGTCCGGGGAGGCTGTCACCTCCCGCCCGAGCTCAAAGAGAGCCTTCCATTCCTCGACCCGTCGCGTCTCTGTATCGGTCAGCGCCCTCAGCTCCTCATTCTGCTCTTCCAGCCGCTGATAGGCCCGTTCCAGCAGCGCGAAGACGGACCTCGCGAACACCAACACCCCCGCCGCCACTATCACGGTTGCTATGACGTGCGCCCAAACGTCCGGCAAGGAGGGCTCAAGCACCCGATCCCCCAGCAACCCCACCCCTACCACGAACAGTATGGGCGCCACGATGGCTATCACCCGCAGAAGCGGCAGGTTGATGTAGAAGCTAATCAGGGACTTGTGGTTTCTGTCCATCCTAGAGAGATTATCGCGCGGGGCCATGCTGCATTATCACCGCTGTACTTCCTGAAGGCTGTGGAGCTTGTTTCTAAGGGTTCGCATACGTGTCTGCGACTTCAAGGGCCGCTGCCTCCCGTGGATCCTCAACCCAACTCGCTGCGAACCTGCATCAGCCGCATCACGTCGGCTCTAGTGACGAACCCCACAATGCGGCCGAACTCCAGGACCGGGAGCTGGTTTACGTTCTCCTTGGCCATTATCTCCAGGGCCAGCGTGATCTCCTCCCGGGCATCCACCTGATGCAGCTTTTCACGAGGCGTCATCGCCTTGAAGACGCTCGTAGTCTCCCACTCATCTCTTGGCACCCTCTTCAGGTCTCGCATGGTCACCAGGCCCAGCAGTTCCGTGCCGACCACTATGGGCACGCAGCGCTGGCTGCGGGCTAGCATGTACTCCTGTACCAGGGTGTTAAGGTTCATGTCCGGCGACGCCGCGTTGAAACTGCGGTTGATCAGTTGGCCGACTTTCGTTCCCTCCAGGGTGTTGCGAAAGAGCTGTTGCTGGTAGGAGGCCTCCGAGACGTTGCGCAGGAACCAGCCGATGACGATGAACCAGACGCCGCCGATGAAGTTTCCAGTTAGGATGGAGAAGACGCCGAAGGCGATGAGGCCGAAGGCGAGGAACGTCCCCGCTAGAGAAGCCCTCCGGGTAGCAGTCAGCAGGTTGCGTCCTCGCGCCCACAGCATGGCCCGCAATACCCTTCCCCCGTCCAGAGGGTAGCCGGGCAGCATGTTGAACACCCCGACCGCGCCGTTGACTATCGCCAGATAGAGAACGACGGCGGCAGGCGGGCTGCCCCCCACACCGCTGAGGTGAGCGACGAGGGCAGCGATGCCAAAGGCACCCGCCAGGATGAAGCTAACGAGAGGGCCGACGATAGCGACACGGAACTCCTGCCCCGGTGTCTCCGGCTCACTGCCCAGGGCAGAAACCCCGCCGAAGATGAACAGGGTGATGCTCTTTACCGGCAACCCTTCTCGCTTGGCCACAAGGGAGTGGGCGAGCTCATGCAGAAGGATGGAGGCGAAGAAGGTCAGAGCGGACACCACGGCGGCTGCCCAGCGCTGGCCGCTGCTCCAGTCCCCGTACTGGTCTTTGAAGAAGCCCTGGGAGAGCCACCACGTCAGCAGGACGAAGATGGCGAGCCAGCTCCAGTGCACGAGGATGTCGATCCCGAAAACGCGAAGCAGCCGGTAGGAACCTCCCACTACTGCTCCTCTCCGGGGGCCTCAGCCGACCTCACCAGGAGGTAGGACAGTGGAGAACGGCGCACTACGCCATCGACCACGTTGCCTTCTCTCAACCTCTCTCCGTTCAAATTGTAGCATAGGCCTGCCGAAGCGGGATTAGGGCGATCGAGGGCCTTGTCCATGTCGTCGTGGCGTACCCGGCGACGGTCGCTGAGGAGCGGATGGGCCTAGTAGCGTTCGAAGCTGGTCTTCGCTGAGGCCGTCCACCTTCACCAGCTTGTCTCGCGATGTAGCGCCGCGCACAATGCTGAGGCTCGCGCGGGGGAGACCGAGGTGGCTGGCAAGCAAGCGAATGACGGCCTCGTTGGCTCGGCCCTTCTCCGGCCGCGCCCGCACCTTTAGTCGCAATGACTGTCCCCGCCAGCCGACGATACCTTCTTCGCGGGCGCCAGGCGTGACATGCAGCTTGAGACGCGCCATCAGTAATGCTCCAATAGGGGGTTTTTGCTATTATAGCGGCGCTATGCCAAATACGCCCGAACGGCCGCTGGACGACCAGGAGAAGCTCCGCAGGCTGGAAAGATGAGCGAGCCGGAATCCAGGTATTATTACTCCCAGCGGCTGAAGCTACACTACGCCGTCTGGGGGGATGACGGCAAGCCGCCCCTTATCCTTATCCACGGTGGCCGTGACCACTGCCGCAACTGGGATCGTGTCGCCCTCGCCCTAAACGACCGCTACACGATCTACGCCCCTGACCTGCGCGGTCACGGTGATAGCGGCTGGGCGCTAGGCACCATGTACAGCCTGCCGGAGTTCGTACTTGATATCGCCACCCTGGTTGCTGAACTCGGCGAGGACCCCCTCACCATCATCGGCCACTCGCTGGGCGGGGCCATCGCTCTCCAGTACGCGGGGACGTTCCCGGATCGCGTGCGCAAGGTAGTGGCGGTCGAGGGGTTGGGGCCGCCGACAATCGAGCATCAGCCAGCGCACCTGCGCATGCGCCACTGGATAGATCACATGCATGAGATGGAGCGCCGTCAGCCCAGGCGCTACGCGTCCGTGGAGGACGCGACACGCCGGATGCTGGAGGCCAATCCACACCTCACTGCCGAGATGGCACACTACCTCACGTTGCACGGCACCCGTGAGAACGATGATGACACCCTCTCCTGGAAGTTCGATAACTATGTGCGTATCCGTTCCCCTTACGAGTT
>CBDURB010000076.1:0-6351 GCA_965369585.1 uncultured bacterium | reverse complement strand
AGGGCTCAGTCCCGCCGCGGAGTGAACCAGTGGAGCATACGCCCTTCGGTCGCTGACTGTCGAGTCACGAGCAGGCGAGGCTGTCACGGTGCTCGCGTGATAGTCGCCAGGGTTGTCGCCAGGGTTGTCGCCTGGGTTGTCGCCTGGGTTGTCGCCTGGGTTGTCGCCTGGGTTGTGGGGGTTGTTCTGGGCTCTGTCTTGGGGCGCGGGCCCGCTGCCGCCGCCGCCGCCGTGGACGCCGTTGGCGCGGCCGGTCAGCCAGGCGAGACCTTCCAGCCCTACCATGAGAATGCCCAGACCGACAACGCCAGCGGTCAGGACGAAGAAGAAGCGCTCGCCATAGAAGGCAGGCGGGGACAACTCCTCAGATGAAAACTCCTCGTGAACGGCGAGGGTGCGAGCGAAGCTCTCGTTGGCGCCGGGATGGCAGGTGGCGCAGAGGTCAGCCAGGCTAGCCGTATTGCTCACTGGCGATGCCGGGTCGTCTATCTCCGTCACGTCATGGCTTCCGTGGCAGGTGGTGCAGGTGGCCGGGCGTAAACCGTCCAGGTCTGACCCCGTTAGCTGCAGCACCTTGCCGTGGGGGCTGTCCAGGTACATAGCGTAGATGTCGGCCCTGAGTTCGTAGCGTCCCATGAGCCGCTCGTTGGCGTGGCAGCCGCCGCAGGTCTCGGCGGTGTTCTTTGGGAAGGCGGGCGAACTGGTGCTGAGAACGGCCGGGATGTCGTGGCCGGAGCCGCCCGGGCTGTGACAGTCCAGGCAGGTGGCGACCTTGGGATCGGCGTGAACACTGGCTTCCTGGAGCGACTGCTCCTGAGCGTGGCAGCGGCCGCAGAGCGCCTGCACCTCCGGCTCCCTGATGCGCTCGCCCGTGTCGAAGGTACGATGGCAGTCTATGCACTCGATGGGGCCGTGGGTGGAGGAAGCCAGGATCGTCTCTTCCACGTAGAGCTCCCGCCAGGGGCGGCGGCCGGCCTTGGGCTCATACTGGGGATCGCCGTGGCAGGTGAGACAGCCGTAGCGGTCGACGGCGGTGGTGGTTCTGACATAGACGCCTGGCGATCTGCTATGGCTCACCAGCAACCCGATGCCTGCTAGCGTCAGGGCTACTGCCAGCAGCAGCAGCAGGTTCCTTGCCAGCTTCCGCCCAGACATCGGCTGCAGCCACCTCCTTTAGCCATAGACCACCATGTAGAGGAAGAGCATGGCCGACACGGCCAGCAGGGTACCCAGGGCGAGAAGGAAAACGTCCCAGATCAGGGACAGTCGTCGTGGCAGGTGAAGGAAGGGGCCGTGAGTGACTGGAGGTTGGCTATCCAGGTGGTTATCGCGGAGGTTGCCCAGGCCTACCACCACAAGGTATCCCCCTACGACAGCGATAGACCAGAAGGAGATGAAGACTAGGATGAGGGCTGCTGGGTCCAACAGGCACCTCCTTCCCGGCGCGCTAGCCGAAGGTCCATACAGCTACCACCGCGCCCTGCAGCAGGAGGAATAGACCGACCACCAGGAGCAACAGTCCGGCCAGCGCGGCCTGCGGAATGCGGTCTTCGTCGGGCCGGATGGGGCGACCGTTCCGGCGGACGAGGAGACCAGACAGACGGCCGAGGCTGGAGGCGACAAGCTGGACCCCCACAACAGCGGCGGTGCCGTAGGCCAGCAGCGCCAGCGAGGTCATAAGTTCACTCATCGCCCCTCCTCCGTCACTTCCGTGATCTTCTCGCTCCCGCGCGGTCTTATGGTCGTCGCCCTCGGTTGACCCGCAGGGAAGCTACACGCACGGCTAAGCGGCGTTCCGGAGCTTCGCCTCTTCAGTCTCCAGGGCAGCCAGCTGATGCTGGGTCTCCTCCTCGCGAGCGGCCTCGCGGTCGCTGGCGGTGAGAAGCCACATGATGAGTATGACTAGGCCTCCCTGAATGACGAGGGTTCCAAGCATGAACAAGACGACTGGCATTGCTTCTACCTCCTCTCGGTCTTGATAGCCGTTTCTTTGCTTCGAGTTCTGGTTGCTCCTGCCTGTCTTATGGCCTCGATCAGGTCTTCCAACCTTGCTACCTTAATCTGATTGTCCTGATAGACGTGAAGGAGGTTGTTACCGGCGCAGAGCCCGATGACGACGGTGCCGGGACTGGCCTCGAAGACGGCCGAGACCGCGGCCAGAGACGGGGGGGCACCGATTTCGTTGCCGAGGATGACGACGTCAGGGCGCAGGAGACCGATTTGTTTCATCCCCCGCCGCGAATCGGTCTCCGTCCCCACGACCCTCAGGCCCCTCTGGTCGTGCAAGAGCCTTTCCACCCCGCGCGCCAGCAACGTGTGGGGACTCAGGATGAAGATGCGTCGCGTCCTCATTACTCTATCTCCAACCAAATGCTAGGGCACCCCGCCGCCGACGCCATCGCCTTAGCGGTTCAATTGAGGTAGTAAGAACGGCTACCCCTAGGGGCAGCCGTTATGGGCAGGTGTCTAGCGATCGCTAGACGTCACGACTAGAAGGGGCGGCCGAGTCCGCGTTGACGAAGCTAGCGGGTCAAGCTTCGCTTGTAGGCATAGATGGCCAGCTGCACTCTATTCTCCAGGTGCAGCTTGTAGAGGATGTTGTGGAGATGATTGCGGACGGTGCTTTCGCTGATGTAGAGGCGGCGGGCGATCTGTTTGTTGCCCAGCCCCTCCATTAGCAGGCCCAATATCTCCTTCTCCCTTTCCGTGATCACTCTCTCTTGCGCGGTCTCTTCCCGTTCCCTTGCGCGGGCGGGACCGAACTCGTCCAGGATCTTGGCCGCCATGGCCGGGGATAGGGCCGCCTCACCAGCGGCTACGGCCCGCACCAGGTGGTATAGATCCTCCGGCTCCAGGTCCTTCAGCAGATAGCCGCGGGCGCCGCTCTTGATCGCCTCAAACAGGTCTTTGTCATCCTCGGATACCGTGAGCATGACCACCTTCACGTGGGGCATCTCCGAGGTCATGCGGCGGGTCGCTTCTAGGCCATCGACTCCGGGCATGCGAATGTCCATGAGGACTACGTCAGGCATAAGTTCCCGTGCCCGATCCAGCGCCTCAGCGCCGTCGCTGCATTCGCCTACGATCTCTATGTCGTCCTGAGCCGAGAGGAGGCTGATCAAGCCCTTCCGAAAGAGTAGGTGATCGTCTACTAGGAGGACTTTTGTGGGCTCCATCACTTCTCCTTTCCGGCACTTGAAAGGGGTATCCTGATGATGAGTCGAGTACCGGCACTTGGTCGGGAGAGCACTTCGAAGGTGCCGCCGACGCTCACCGCCCGCTCGCGCATGGTTTGCAGACCAAAACGGTGGCCTTCACGGGCTTCCTGATCCGGATCAAACCCCTGGCCGTCGTCCGCCACGCTTGTCTGGCCCCAGCCGTCGCTGCGACTGAATTCGATCGTCACCCTCCTGGCGCGAGCGTGCTTGTGGACGTTGGCGAGGGCCTCCTGGATGATGCGTAATAGCTGGACATGGGCCGCCTCGCCGAGGCTAACAGCCTGGGGGTCGGCAACGCTCAACTCCACCTCCAATCCGGTCTGGGCGCGGTAGTGATCCAGGAACTCCTGCAAGGTGGGGAGGAGGCCCTTCTCCAAAGTGTCGCTGGCCCGCAGGGCCACAATGCCCTGACGCACGTCTTCGTAGGCGTCGCGGGCGGCCTGCCGCGCCTCGTTCAGCTTGTCGCGGGCGGCGGTCAGGTCGCCTCTGTCCAGACGCTCTTCAATAGCGTTGGTCGTCAGGCGGATGTAGCTGAGCATCTGGGACAGGCTGTCGTGCATCTCGCGGGCGATCCTGTCACGCTCCTCCAGGGTCGCCAGCGTCTTGGTGCGCTCCTCCAGCTCCTCCCGTGACCGGTTGAGCCGCTGCCGCATCAGTTCGAAGGCGGTGCCCAGTTGCCCGATCTCGTCCCTGCCGACGATGTTGACGGGCTCCCCGAGGTCCCCGGCGGCGATCTGCTGGGAGGCCAAGGTGAGCTGCCGCAGGGGCCGGGAGAGAATGCGCCCCACCAGAAGGGCTGCTACCAGAGCGACGCCCAACGCCACGCTGCCGAAGATCAAGAACTTCCTCTGAAGGTCGTTTCTGGGGCCAAACGCTTCATCCTCGTCCTGACGGATGGCCACTCCCCAGGGCGCAGCGGTGAGGGGGGCGAACGCCATGATGTCCTCGCGGCGGTCCCCCTCCCCTTCTGGCTCGCGACAGCGGTGGCAGGTCCACACTCCCCCGCGGCCCTCCTCGATGAGGTCGGTGAAGCGATCGGAGTGGGCGGTCACCGGGAAGGCGAGTTGCTGGGGGTCTGAGTTACCGGCGGCCATCGCCAGTCCCTGCTCGTTGATGACCTGGGCGTAACCGGTTTTGCCCAGGTGCACGGGGGCGAGCAGGCTGTGAAGGAAGGCGGAAGCCGGCCCAAAGGCGGTGCCGAGGACGCCCAGGGTGTCACCCTGCTCGCTGACGACGGGGACCGATAGAGAGATAATGAGGTCATCCCCATTAGGGGAGGAGATGGCGCCGGAGACGGCGCTTTCCCCGCTATGGATGGAGCTAGGGACGTTGGGATAGCTGGTCAGTTGCTCGCCGATTAGGCCGGGAGCGGCGGGCACCATCCGGACAATGCGGGCCTGATCGTCGAGAAGAAAGGTTTTCTGGGTGTAGGGGCCACCGTAGCGGTAAAGCTGCTCAAGGCTTTCCTCGATGGCGTCCAGGCGGTTGCTCTCCAGGTTGTCGGCTATGGAGGGGGCGATCTCCTGGAGCTGCTGGAGCCGCTGGGTGATGTCTTGATCTATGCCTTGAGCCATCATACGGGCCAGGACAAGCCGCTCATCCAGGGTTCTGTCGGTGCTCTCCCCGACAGCGTGGAAACCCAGATATCCCAAGGGCCCCAATACAGCCAACAGGCCCGCAAGGACGGACAAGCTGAGCTTGGTGGACAGAGTCAGATGCATACGTGGCACCCGTGCTGGGGGCTAGGACCCCGTCATGTCGGAACCGCGGGTCGGCTAGTCGGCCGTATCGAGGGCCATCTCAAGCACTTCCAGCCCGACCGCTTTCTCGCCCTCCTCCAACTATCCTTGATGATGCCTTCCTTCTCCCGGCTCGTGGACGCAGGATGGGTCCGGCGCCAAGTAGTCGCTGGTGACAGCGTATGCGCGTGCGCGCGAGCCGCCGCACACGTGACGGAACTCGCAACGGCCGCACCTGCCCTTGAGCCTCTCCGGGTCCCTCAGCTTGCGGAACAGCGGGGCGTAGCGGTAGATATTCACCACCGACTGCTGGCGGACGTTGCCGGCCGCCAGAGGCAGAAAGCCAGATGGACAGACGTCGCCGGTGTGGGAGACGAAGCAGAAGCCCCTGCCGTCGTTCACTCCCCGGGCGGGGCGGTCTAGCCCGTCCTCGTAGCGGAAACCCGCACCGGCCAGTGTGCGGGGCGTCTTGCCGGAAACGTCGGCAGGGCGCCCCTTCTCTCGCTCCCGCTGGATGATCACCCGTCGGTAGGCGGGAGCGGCCGTGCTCTTGATGTCGAAGGGCGCCTCGCGGGAGAGCCCGTACAGCCAGTGGAAGACCTGTTCGTGCTCCTCCGGGGAGATCATGTCGGCGGCCGTGGCCCGGCCGGTGGGCACCAAGAAGAAGAGGCTCCACTGCACAGCGCCCAGGTCCGCTACTAGTTGCATCATCTCATCCAGGAGGTGAAGGTTGTAGCGGCTAACGGTGGTGTTGATCTGCAGCGACAGGCCGGCGGCGACGATGTTCTGGGCGATGCCCCGCGCCAGGCTGAAGGAGCCGCGAAAGGCCCGGAAGGCGTCGTGTGCCTCGGCGCTGGGGCCATCGATGCTGATGGCCACGCGACGGACGCCAGCTTCCTTGACGCGGGCGAGAGCCTTGGGCGTCACCAGGCGGGTGGTCGTGGGGGTGAGGGCGGCGCGCAGACCCTTCTGGACGGCGTAGCGGATAATGTCGTAGAGGTCGCGGCGCATCATGGGGTCGCCGCCGGTGATCACCAGGATCGGGTCACCGAACTGCTTGATCTGGTCGAGGAGGTGGAAGGCCTCATCGGTGGTCAGCTCCCGCGGGTCTCGCTGAGGCTGGGCTTCTGCCCGGCAGTGGCGGCAGGCGAAAGCGCAGGCCCGGGTGACCTCCCAGGCGATGGTGAAAGGGGCGAGGTCGAAGTTGGCCTCGGCTAGGCGGGCGTCATGGGCCCGCCGTTCGAGCACAGCCCGCGACACCCCACCTCTCATGCCGCTGCTCCTCCGCCAGAGGCGGACTGGACCGGCACCGGCCAGCGGACTGATTCCCTGGCGGCGTCACTGCCCGGTTGAATGCCGATCTCTTCATCGGTCAGGTAGCAGGCCGGGTCGGG
>CBDURB010000075.1:0-6362 GCA_965369585.1 uncultured bacterium | reverse complement strand
TATACGGTAGCGGATGCTATACTTGGGTTGCCGAGCCCGCTATAGCCTGCCTGCCGGTAGGCAGGCGGGCAGGCCTAACCTTAGCCTTGGAGGTGTACGCGTGCGCGGCCGCGACCTGCTATCTATCGCTGATCTTTCGCCGGAGGAGCTGTCGCACGTGCTGGAGACGGCGCGGGCGCTAAAGAAGGGCCTTCGGCCCGTTCCCCAACGGCAGGCAGGCTCAGGGCAGGCGTCGGACGAGACGACGCGATCCGGTGAGAGTGACAGCCGAAGGCTGTTGGCCGGGAAGACGCTGGCGCTTCTGTTCGAGAAACCTTCGCTGCGGACTCGCGTTTCCTTTGACGTGGGCATGAGACAGCTTGGAGGCGATTGCATCTACGTGTCGCCGGCGGAGGTGGGGCTGGGCACGCGGGAGCCGGTGGAGGACGTGGCGCGGGTGATGAGCCGCTACGTGGACTGCATCGCGGCGCGTACGTTCGCGCAGGAGACGGTGGAGCAGCTGGCGCGCTGGGCGGACGTGCCCGTGATTAACGCGCTGTCCGAGGGCGAGCACCCGTGCCAGGCGCTAGCGGACATGCTGACGATCCTTGAACACAGGGGCCGGCTGGAGGGCGTTAGCCTGGCGTACATCGGCGATGGGAACAACGTGGCGCGGTCGCTGTGTCTGGGGGCGGGGATGATGGGGATGGAGTTCCGTATCGCGGCGCCGGAGGGATACGAGCTGGATGAGAAGACGGTATCGCGGGCGGAGGAGATGGCGCTGGCCTCGGGCGGCAGCGTTGCCTGCCTGCGCGACCCGAAGGAGGCGGCGAATGGCGCGGACGTGGTGTACACGGACGTGTGGGCGAGCATGGGCCAGGAAGAGGACGCCGCGAATCGCCGGGAGGCGTTCGCGGGGTATCAGGTGGACGCGAAGCTGATGTCGCTGGCGGCACCGGAAGCGATCTTTATGCACGACCTGCCGGCGCACCGGGGCGAGGAGGTATCGGCGGAGGTGATCGAGGGTGCGCAATCGGTGGTGTTTGATCAGGCGGAGAACCGGCTGCACGCGCAGAAGGGGGCGCTGGCGCTGATCCTAGGGGAGGAGAGCGGCTAGCGTGGGCCTCTGGGACACGATAGGGGACGCGCTGGGCCGGTTCGAGACGGCGAGCGTCATCGACATCTTCACGATCTCGATCCTGATCTACCTGTCGCTGCTGCTGCTGAAGGGGACGACGGCGATCGCGCTGCTGCGGGGCATCGTGATTGTGCTGGTGGGGGCGGTGATCCTAGCGTCGGTGCTGGAGCTGACGGTGCTGGACTGGCTGCTGAGGAACTCATTTCCGGCGATCCTGATTGTGATGCCGATCATCTTCGCGCCGGAGATACGCCGATTCCTGGAGCGGGTAGGGCGCACAGGACGCTGGCCGTGGCCGGGACGCCCGCTGTATGAGACGGTAGTGGACGTGGTGGCCGATACTGTCCTGAACCTCTCGACAAACCGCCACGGCGCGATCATCGTGTTCGAGCGAGAGACGGGGTTGCAGGACTATATCGATACGGGCGTGAAGCTGGACGCGGCGCCGTCCACGCGTCTGCTTGAGGGCCTGTTCTATCCGAACTCGGCGCTGCACGACGGGGCGGTCATCCTGCATGAGGAGCGGGTAGCGGCGGCGGGCTGCACGCTACCGTTATCAGACCGCACGAGCCATGAGCCAGCGGGCCTGCGACACCGCGCCGCGATGGGGATATCCGAGAGGACGGACGCGGTGGCGGTGATAGTTTCGGAGGAGACGGGGAGCATCTCTGTGGCGGCGAACGGAAGGATGATTTCGCGCCTGGACGGGCCGCGCCTGCGGGGTATCCTGCGGAGCCTGCTGGTGCCGGCCAGCGAGCTGGACCGGCCAATACGGCGCCGGCTGCCGGGCCTGAGTCGCTGAGGGAGCGGGTATAGCTATGGAACGGCTGAGGCAGTTCTTAAGCGACGTGCCGCACTTCCTGCGCGCGCTCGTCTGGCCGGTCGCGACGTCTGTCCGCAATAACGTGGGGCTGGCGTCGCTCTCGATAGTGCTGGGGTTCGCGCTGTGGATATTTGTGACGGATACGGAGAACCCAACGCGCTCCGGCGTCCTGCCGATCGAACTGGCGGTGGAGCCGGTGAACGTGCCGGGAGACCTCGCCTTGTCGGGATCGCCGGTCAACGTGCGGGTGAGGGTGGAGGTCGCCGACGACGTGTGGAACACGCTATCGACGGCCGATTTCAAGGCGACGTTGAGCCTGGACGGGCTTCAGGCGGGCACGTACGACCTTCCGGTGAGAGTGGAGCCGCTGACGGGACGCGGCGGGCTGCGGGTCACGCAGGTGATACCGGATACGGTGGCGGTAGAGCTGAAGAGCCTGTTCAGCAAGTCAGTGTCCGCATCGGTGAGCCTGGAGGGAGCGCCGCCGCCGGGCTACGAGGCGAGTATTCCCGAGCTGGACGCCGAAACAGTGCTGGTGACCGGAACGCAGGATAGGGTGACGTTGGTGACGCAGGCGGTGGCCAGCCTGGACCTCAGCGGACGCACAGAGAGTCTAACGCAGGCGATACGCCTGGAGCCCCGGGACTCACGGGGGTTCCTAGTGGAAGGGGTATCGCTGGAGCCCAGCGTCATGAACGTATCGGTGAAGATAGAGCAGACGCAGTTCAGCCGTGCCTTAGTCATCTCTCCAACGGTGGTTGGTACGCCTGCTGCCGGGTATGACATCGTCAGCCTGTTCGCCGACCCGCCGGTTATTACCGTGTTCGGGCCTCAGTCTTTCGTAGCAGAGACGGCGACGATCCGTACGCAGCCACTCGACATAACAGGCGCTACGGAGGATGTGATTCGCACGGTGTCGTTGGACCTGCCGACGGGCGTGAGCGTCAGCGGGGGGACGAGCGTCACGGTGACGGTCCAGATCCAGCCCGGTCAAGGGAGGCAGACGCTGGGCGTGACGGTGGTGATAGTGGGGCTTGACCCCGATTTGAGCGTGAGCGGGCCGCTGCCGCTGGTGGAGGTGGTGCTACTGGGAGAGTTGCCAGATCTCCAAGGAATACGTCCTACCGACATCACCGCCACCATCAACCTGACGGGGCTGAAGGAGGGCACGCACACAGTCAGCGTGAGCGTCTCCGTCCCCCCTGAAGCGTCGGTAGCGTCCGTCTCGCCCGAAGAGGTCGAGATCACCCTGGAGCCGAGGTAAGTGTGGCGCGCGCCAGGGCCCGCCCCTCCCCGGCAGTAAATATTACAGGCAAGCCCGTAGTCGCCATCGTAGGGCGACCCAACGTCGGCAAATCCACTCTGTTCAACCGCCTGGTAGGCGGCCGTCACGCTATCGTGGAGGACATCGCGGGGACGACGCGGGACCGCCTGTACGGAGAGGTGCAGCTGGGCCGGCTCTCGTTCGCCGTCATCGATACCGGCGGGCTCGTACCGGCCGCGGACGAAGGCTACCCGGCGCTGATCCGCCTTCAAGTTGAGACGGCGATGGCGGAGGCGGAGGTTATCCTGTTCCTGGTGGACGTTGTCTCCGGCTGCACGCCCGCAGATGAGGAGATCGCGCAGCTCCTGCGGCAAACGGACAAGCCGGTGCTTCTGGTGGCCAACAAGGCCGACAACGACCGCCGCCGTGAGGCCGCCACTGAGTTCTACGAGCTTGCGCTGGGCGATCCCATCCTGGTGAGCGCCTATCACGCCATTGGCTTGGGCGATCTCCGCGAGCGGCTGGAGGAGCTGCTGCCTCCGGTGGAGCCGGAGGCGCCCACAGAGACGCTGCGACTGGCTATCGTGGGGCGGCCCAACGTCGGCAAATCGGCGCTGGTGAACGCGATCCTGGGACAGGAGCGGGTGCTGGTGAGCGAGGAGCCCGGCACCACGCGCGATGCGGTGGACACGCCGTTCGAATACGGAGGGCAGAAGCTGGTGCTTATCGATACGGCGGGGATCCGCCGCCGCGGCAAGGTTGTGCGCGGAATCGAGCAGTACAGCGTTATGCGAGCGCAGGAGGCGCTGGAGCGGGCGGACATCGGGCTGCTGGTAGTGGACGCATCGGAGGGGCTGACGGCACAGGACGTGCACATTGCGGGCTACATCACAGACGCCCATAAGGGGCTCATTGTGGTGCCCAACAAGTGGGACCTCGTGGAGGACACGGAAGAGAGCCGCGAACGGTTCGCGAGCAGGGAACTGCGCCGGTTTCGGTTCGCGCCCTGGGCGCCGCTGGCGTTCGTATCGGCCAAGACCGGCTTGAACATCGATGGGCTGCTGGATCTGGCGCTGGAGGTCCGCGAGGCGCGCGGGCAGCGGGTGCCCACGCCGAAGCTGAACACGGTTGTCCAAAAGGCGGTGGCGGCGCACCGGCCGCCGTCCAAGGGCCAGCGGGCACTGCGCATCCTGTATGTGACTCAGGCGGAGGTGAACCCACCCACGTTCGTGTTCTTTGTGAGCGACGCCAGCCTGCTGCACTTCTCGTACAAACGCTACATGGAGAAGGCGGTGCGCAAGGCTTTCGGGTTTGAAGGGACGGCGATCCGGCTCATCTTCCGCAGTAAGAGCAGCGACTGATGCTGCTAGAGTTCGCGGCGGTCATCGCCATCTCGTATCTTGTGGGGTCGATCCCTTCCGGATACATCGCCGGGAGAGTGCTCAAGGGGATCGACGTGCGCGATTTCGGCAGCGGCGCCATCGGAGCGACGAACGTGATGCGCACGCTGGGCCGGGGGGCGTTCATGGGCGTGCTGCTGGCCGATGCGCTGAAGGGCTACATACCTGTTCTCGTCACCTGGTTTGTGTTCGAGTCGCACGACCTGCAGGTGGCGTCCGGCTTAGCGGCGGTGCTGGGCCACGACTTCCCGCTGTACATCGGCTTCCGGGGAGGCCGCGGGGTGGCGACGTCGTTCGGTGTCTACGCGGCGCTGGGGCTGCACATCGGGTTAGGGCTGGTGGCGGTATCACTCTTCATCGTCCTGGCGTTCCGATACATGTCGTTGATGTCGATGATCACCGTGCCGCTGGGAGCGCTGACGTTCCTGATCCTGGCAGTGGCGGGTGTAGAAAACGTTGCGGGCGTGGAGGAGTACACGTATTCCAAGGCGGTGTTCGGCGCCTTCGCTACAGCGTTCGTGCTGGTACGGCACATGGGGAACATACGCCGCTTAATTCAGGGCACCGAACCGAAGCTGGGCGAGGGTGGTGACCGGCGAAAGAGGGCTGTGCCAGACGGCTGAGAGGCGAACTCTCAATCCCCGTTGTAAAATAGCTGGTGTGAGCCTCAACTCTCACACTGACGCGATTATGGAGTTTGCAAGCTATCTGGACGGCCTTAAGGACCCGACCACGCAGCTGAGCGTGACCGGCCTACAACACCTCGACGCTCTAGAGTCCGAGCAGGTCGAGGCGCTCCGTTCCGCGTGGCCAGAGATCGACCTTGAGCGTAGGCGGCAGGTGATCCATCAGCTTGTAGCGCTGACGGAGGACAACGTAGATCTCAACTTCGACGCTGTGTTCTTCGCGGTGATGGAGGACGGAGACGCCGCTGTCCGCTCCGATGCGATGCGCGGCCTCTGGGAGTACGAAGAGAGTGACCTGATTCCGCCGCTGTTGCGCCTGCTGGAGCGGGACGAAGAGGCGGAGGTGAGGGCAGAGGCAGCGCTGGCGCTGGGCCGGTTTGTGCTGCTCTCCGCGCTAGGCAATCTCCAAGAGCACCACTGTCAGAAGGTGGAGCAGGGGCTGCGCCGGACTATCGAGGATGCGCTGGAGGTGGAGGAGGTACGAGCGAGGGCGCTGGAGGCGATCGGCGCTTCCTGCCGGCCCTGGGTGAGCGAGGCGATCGAGGGGGCTTACGGGGGTGAAGAGGTACGCCTGAAGATCAGCGCCCTGCACGCTATGGGGCGGAGCTGCGAACCGCGCTGGCTGCCGGTGCTAATAGACGAGCTGGCGAACGATGATCCCGAGATACGATATGAGGCCGCCACCGCTCTCGGCTCCCTTGCTGACAAGACAGCGGTGGCCCATCTGGCCCCGGTTCTGCACGACTCTGACCCGGTGGTGCAGGAGGCCGCTATCCTGACGCTGGGACAGATAGGCGGCAGCGAGGCGAAGGTGCTGCTGCGCCCGCTGTTGGAGGACTCCTCGCCCAGCGTGAAAGAGGCGGCAACCGCCGCATTAACGGAGGCCGACTTCGCCATCGACCCTCTCTCCGCCGAGTATCGGGTTTGATGACTCGCAAGTCAGGTAAGATGCCGGCAGAGCGGGCAGTATCGGCGGGCGGTGTCGTGCTGAGGGAGGGGGCCGCCGGGACCGAGGTGGTGATCTGCGGCCGCTACGAGGATGGCGTCTGGGGGCTCCCCAAAGGGACGCTCG
>CBDURB010000074.1:0-6372 GCA_965369585.1 uncultured bacterium | reverse complement strand
AGCCGCGTTCACCAGGGTGAGGACAGCGTTTTCTCCTCCACCTCATACGCCAGGGGCGCAGCCATCGCCAGGAACGACATCCAGGTGCTGCTGGACGCGCCCGGCAGCTCCTGCACCCTGAACGGCCTGTATCTGACATCGGGCAGTCAGCATATCGACAACTACATCAACATCGAGCATGCGAAACCCCACGGGACGAGCCGCCTCTTCTACAAGGGCATCCTGGATGGGGAGTCCAAAGCCGTCTTTGGCGGCACTGTTCTGGTTCAGCCCGGCGCCGACAAGACCGATGCTCACCAGGAAGACAAGAACCTTCTCCTTTCGGAGAAGGCGGAGGTGGCCAGCAAGCCCAGCCTGGAGATCTACGCCGACGACGTCAAGTGCGGTCACGGTGCGACGGCGGGCACGATAGCCGAAGACGCGATCTTCTATATGAGGAGCCGCGGCCTCGATCTGGAGACGGCTACCGCGTTTCTGATCGAGGGGTTCGCGAGCGGGATCCTGGACAAGGTACGTGTCCAACCGCTCAGAGCCTTTCTGGAAAAGCTGACCACTAAGGCGCTGCGGGGTTCTCGATTCGGGCAGGCGTCATGACCGAAGCCGAGTCCGTCACCAACCAAGGCGTTACCGGGAAGCCCGCCGGCGGCTTGGACGTCGCACGGATCAGGGAGGACTTCCCCATCCTGGCTCGTGACGTCTACGGCAAGCCCCTGGTCTACCTGGACAACGCGGCCACCTCCCAGAAGCCGCGCCAGGTGATCGAGGCGCTGGTACGCTACTACGAGAACTACAACGCCAACATCCATCGTGCCGTCCACTGCCTGGGGGAGGAGGCTACCGCAGCCTACGAGGAGGCGAGAGCGAAAGTCGCGCGGTTCATAAACGCTCCCTCTCCTGAGTGCATCGTCTTCACCCGCAACACCACGGAGGCGATCAACCTCGTCGCCTACACTTGGGGCCGCGCAAACGTTGGACCGGACTCGGGGGTTCTGCTCACCCTGCTCGAGCACCACTCGAACATCATCCCCTGGCAGCGCCTCACGGCCGAGAAGGGCGCATCCCTCCGCTACATCGGCATCACGGAGCAGCAGACGCTGGATCTGGACGGGTTGGAGAACCTGATGGACAGCCGCACCCGTCTCTTGGCGGTGACTCAGGTGTCTAACGCCTTAGGGACGATCATCCCCGTCCAGAAGCTGACCGCTGAGGCTCACCGCAACGGGACGATGGTCCTGGTGGACGGCGCTCAGAGCGTCCCCCACATGCCGGTGGACGTGCAAGCCATGGGCTGCGACTTCTTCGCGTTCTCCAGCCACAAGATGCTCGGCCCTACCGGCGTAGGCGTCCTCTACGCCCGGCCAGAGCTGCTACAGGAGATGGAGCCCTTCCTGGGCGGCGGCGAGATGATCAAGCGTGTCACCCAGGAGGACGCCACCTGGAACGACGTGCCCTGGAAGTTCGAGGCCGGCACTCCCAATATCGCCGACGCCATCGGCCTCGGCGCCGCTATTGACTACCTGAGTGACCTGGGCATGGAGAACGTGCGCGCTCACGAGATGGAGATCAGCGAGTACGCCCTGCGCCGCCTCCGCCAGATGGAGGAGGTCACCATTTACGGGCCGCCGGACCCCGCTGACCGCGGCGGTGTCATCTCCTTCAACTACCCGGACCTGCACCCACACGACATCGGCACCGTCTTGGACCGGCACGGGGTGGCTGTACGGGCCGGCCACCACTGCGCGCAACCTCTGATGCGCCACCTGGATGTGTCAGGAACTGTGCGGGCCAGCTTCTACGTGTACAATACGCTGGCGGAGGTGGACGTACTGGTGGACGCCCTCGGACAGGCGCGCGCTTTCTTCAGCAATGACACCAAGTAAAGAAGACGAGTACGCCCAGCAGGAATCCCAGTTGGACGACCTCTATCGCGAGGTCATCCTGGATCACTATCGTAACCCCCGTTACCGCGGCTCCCTCCCCTCACCTACGACGAGACATGAGGGCTACAACCCTCTATGCGGCGACGACGTGACGGTTGAGCTACTGGTGAAGGGCGGAATCGTCGAGGACGTGGCGTTTCACGGCTCCGGCTGCTCCATCAGCCAGTCCTCCGCTTCCATGATGACCGAGGCGATTCGCGGCAAAACGGTGCAGGAAATCGAGTCGCTATTCAGGGAGTTCACGGCTATGATGCGGGGCTCCGATGATATCGACTTTGATTGGATAGGCGACTTGGAGGCGCTGGAGGGGGTGCGGAAGTTCCCCGTGCGCGTCAAGTGCGCCACCCTCGCCTGGCATACGCTGCAAGAGGCCTTGCGGCGCCTGGATCAAGGTGATAACCAGGCCGCTAGCGACGAACGCGCGACACGCTAGCCGTAGGAGAAGTCGCGCAGGAAGGCCCGCATAGTCTCCTCCGGCGGTTTGTCCAAGTGAACAACGTCGTAGATGGTGTGCAGAAGGGGAGTGGCTACGCCCAGGCGGTCCGCCAGGTCTCTGGCGCGGCAGGCGGCGACTCCCTCCACGGTGTTGGTGCGCAGGAACTCCTGCCAGTCGCGGCCGCTGCACAGCTTCTCGCCCAGGGTGCGGTTTCTGCTGAGGGGATTAAAACCGGTGGTGATCAGATCGCCCAGGCCGGCCAGGCCGTAGACGGTCTGAGGCTGGCCCCCCAAGGCCTGACTAAGGCGGGCCATCTCTGCCAGGGCGACGCTGGCCAGGAACGCCTTGGTGTTGGTGCCGTAGCCGGCGCCATCGCACATGCCCAGGGCGATGGCGTTTGCGTTCTTCAGGCAGGCCCCCAGCTCTACGCCGGCCAGGTCCGTTGTCGTCTCCACCTTGAAGGATTCGTTCTGAAGCGTGTGCTGGATCTCGGTCGCAAGCTCGGCGTCCGCGGCCGCCACGATCACCGCGGTTGGCACGCCGCAGGCGAGTTCGCCGGCGATGGCCGGGCCGCCCATGACCGCGATCCACCCGTGCCGGGGCAGCTCCTCGTCTAGCAACTCGCTCATCCGCTTGTTGGTGTCCTGTTCCAGACCCTTGCCCACGTTAAGCACCGGCTGCTCGCCACGGATGTGAGGGGCGGCGTCTCGGGCCAGCGAGCGCACTACCCTGGAAGGAACGCTGAACAGTGCCAGCCAGGCCTCGGCGAGCGACTCCTGGAGCGTCCAGCAGGGCGTAACGCGCTCGTGGAGAGTGAGGCCCGGGAGGTACTTTGTGTTTAGGCGGTGGTCGCGGATATCCTCCAGGACGTCCGTCTCGATGCTCCAGAGGCGGACTGAGTGTCCGTTACCGGCGATGATCTGGGCGAGGGCGGTGCCCATGTTGCCCGCGCCGAGGACGGCGACCGTGCGCATCCGCCTAGTCAAAGCGGTAGCTGCCGAAGTCCGCGGCCACTATGACGTTCTCCAGGCCGGCGATATCGGGCTCCCCGTTCAGGTGGGTGAGGATGATCGTCGTCTCCGCCGCCACCCGCTTACGTATCACTCGCACGTCGTCGATCCCCATGTGCTCGGGGCCGCCGCCCTCGCTGTAGGTGCAGTCCAGCACCAGCGCATCGGCCCCTTCCGCTAGTTCGAGGATCTCATCGCAGAGCATCGTATCGCCCGTGTAGGCTACCGTCCTGTCTCCTACGTGTACGCGGTATCCGAAAGGCTCTAGCTTTTCAGGCACGTGGTTCATGGGGAACGCGCGGAAGCTGATCTCGTTCACGTACTGGTCGGCGCCGGGCTGCGCCTCTATATATCGGCGGCGATATCCAGCTTCTCGTGTCACCTCAGGGTAGCACTGCTGGGCGAACTCTTCGATCTTTCGCTCCACCCCGGGCGGGCCGACGATGAACAGGTCGTCGCGGCGCTCTGTCATGTAGATGTACTCCAGGAAGAGGAAGGGCATTCCCATGAAGTGGTCGCCGTGGAAGTGCGAGAGGAAGACTACCTCGATGTCCGTGAGCGGCGTTCCGAGCCGCTTAAGGTGGGGGAGCAGGGTAGGCGGTGCGTCGAACAGGTAGCGTCCGTTGGCCAGGAAAGAGCTCCAGTAGCGCCCGTCGGCGGCGAAGGCGTGTCCTGATCCGAGGAACGTCAACTCCAGCATATTAGGTCCTATTAACTCCTTTTTATTGCAGCGAGGCTGAGTCCCCGATTTATCGGGAGGCTCAGCCCCTCTCTTCGGTTACCGTTCCTCTTGTTATTTTACTTCTTGATGATGTGGATCGTACAGGCGGAGCCCAGGCCGATCACGTGGGCCAGGCCTACCTTGGAGTTCTCCACCTGACGCTCGCCCGCCTGACCGCGCAGGTGCCACATGATCTCCACGATGTTGGCGACGCCGGTGGCGCCAAGAGGATGCCCCTTGGAGAGCAACCCGCCGCTGGCGTTGACCGGGATGCGGCCTCCTACCCAGGGGTCGCCGCGGTCGATGAACTCGCCCGCCTCGCCGTCGCCGCACAGCCCCAGGTTCTCGTAGTGGATCAGCTCGGCGGTGGCGAAGCAGTCGTGCAGCTCTACTTGGGTCAGGTCCTCAGGGCCTATGCCGGCCTGATCGTAGGCCTGCTTGGCCGCGTTGCGGGTCACTGTGTTCACGTCGAACATCGTGGGGTTGCGTTCCTGCCAGGGGTCGGAGGTGAGGGCGGAGGCGGCCACCCAGACCGGGTTCGTCGTGTACTGGCGCGCCTTCTCCGCGGACATGAGCACCGCCGCGGCGGCGCCGTCGCCGGTGGGGCAGCACATCAGAAGGGTGTTGGGCCAGGCGATCATTCTGGCGTTCATCACGTCTTCCAGGGGCGTTTCCTTCCGGTACTGCGCGTACGGGTTGTGGACGGAGTGTTTGTGGTTCTTCACCGATATCTTGGCGAAGTGCTCCATCTTGGTCCCGTACTTGCGCATGTGCTCCACGCCGGCCTGCCCGAACACGCCCGGCATCAGGCCGGTGCCCATCACACCCTCCGTGCTGTAGTCGCGGTTGCCGCCGCCGGCGCCCAGCAGCCCCATCTTGCCCATCTGCTCGCTGCCGATGGCCAGCGCTACGTCATACATGCCGGAGGCGATGGCCAGATAGGCCTCGCGGAAGGCCGTGGAGCCGGTGGCGCAGGCGTTGGTGACGTTCACCACGGGGACGCCTGTGGCCCCGATCTCCTTCATGATCCGCTGGCCGATCATGGCGTTAGATTGGTACAGGTTGCCGCTGGCCACCATCTCCACATCGTTGATGGAGATGCCGGCGTCTTTCAGCGCTCCGATGGTGGCATCGGCCGCCAACTGGACGACGTCTTTGTCCGGGTAGCGCCCGAACTTGATCATGTTGCCGCCGACCATCGCTACGTCCTTCATGGTCTCCTCCTTCTGGTCTAGGTGGCCGCCTGGGCGGCTAGTTGAGCACCCTGAACTTGGCTGCGATGACGTCGTTCCCTTCGCGGTCGGTGCGCACCTTCTCGGTGTACATCTTGACCTTCTTGCCGAACCACTCCGGACTGGGCTTTTCCGGGTCCAGGCCGTAGACGTTGCCCCGGATGGACACCCCCTCCGGCAGGTCGATGATGGCGGCGACGTAGGGCGCATCCAGCCCCGGCACCGTCTGGTAGACCACCGAGAAGACGTAAATCTCGCCCTCACCGCTGAGGTGGACCTCTTCGAGGGAGTCGGTGTCGCCGCACTTGCCGCAGGCGATGCGCTCTCCCAGGAAGACAGCGCCGCAGGCCTTGCACTTGCTGCCCCACAGGTAGGGCTCCTGCTTGGGGTCTTCCGGTACGCGTAGGAAGGGTACGATGGGGTTACGCTTCTTCTCCGTGGCCGTTTCTTCAGTCAAGGGCGAACCTCCTGTGGGCCTGCCTGCCGGTAGGCAGGGCTATCTGAGACGCCTAGTTTGTATCACGGGGCCACACGGCCAGTCAAGCTTGCGGGCCTTTGTGTAAGGCGGCCACATTATATGGCCTCCCGCACTCGGTTCAACCTGGCGCCGCCGCAGCGGTGGGTCTGACCGCTACTCCGCCACGTGCTGGTCTTCCCGGTCCAGCGGTGGTATCGACAGGCTGAGCACCAGCGCCGAGCTCTCCACCGCCCGCACGCTGTGATGCACCCCCATCTCTATGCGGACCGTCTCGTACGGACGCAACCGCATGGTGCGGTCGCCCACCCGCACCTCCACTTCCTGCTCCAGCACCGTGTATATCTGGGCGCACTTCTCGTGGTAGTGAAGCGCTACGTGCTCCGCCTCCTTCATGCCGATGATGCGGATGCTGCACTCCGGCATCTCTACGTGGGAGAGAATCTCGTAGTCGCCCATGTGCTTCACGGCCGTCTCCTTATCCGGGCGGACGCCCGCCCGTCGGGGCGAAGTAGCTGGCGCGCGCCTTCTGGTACTCCTGCGGTCGGTTCAGGTCCA
>CBDURB010000073.1:0-6445 GCA_965369585.1 uncultured bacterium | reverse complement strand
GACGGCGCCGCCGTGCACGTTCGCTGCTTCGCTCCGGCCGCCGGCGTTCCCGAAGACCCCGTGACCGGCAGCGGCAACGCCACTATCGCCAGGTATCTGGCCGAGACGGGGATGCTGAAGGACATCGGCGACGAGTACGTGGCCAGCCAGGGGACCGAGATGGGGCGTGACGGACGCGTGCACGTTGGAGTGTCTGGCAACGGCCGCGTTATCGAGATAGGCGGCCGTGCCGTGACCGTGATTGACGGCGAGATCAGCTTGTGAGCGGTCACCCGTGCGCCTATATCCACTAGGCTCACTCCCTCGTCGCGGGCCGTAGTACGGGGTGGCATTTACGCTCCGGCTCACAGTGAGGGGCGGCTGCCGCCCAACACGAAGGTCAATGCGGAACCGACCGCCACCAGAGCAAGCGTCGCGTTGACCGCGTACGCTGGCCAGCCGACTATAGCAGCGTAGGGGAGCGCGCTGGCCACAGTCGCGACGAGGGCAATCACCAGCCAACCACGCGGATGTCGGGCGCGAGAGAGCGTCAGCAGCGCCGCGGAGGCAAACAACGCTGCGATGGCTAGGGATGCCCCGCCGATAGCTATATAGGTGGCGTCGGTGCTGTCCTTGTACTCATCGAAGACGATGGAGATCACAAAGCCGCCGTACCAGGCAAGGAAGGCCGCTATCGCGGCTAGAGGGATGCCGATCGCCAGTTTAGCGAGACGCAAGGCTGACCTCCGGTGTCCTCGCCCTACTGGAAGTGTAGCAGGGCCAGGCCCAAACCGTTCGGCCTCGGTGTGAGACCTACGTTGCCGCGCCGGCCTTCGCCGGCTGCCGCGAGGTCGCGACTCGGATCTTCGCCGCCACCGCCAGCCCCAGGGAGACGCTCTGACCGCCGGTCTCGATGACCAGCACGCCGGTGGAGGGCACCATCTCTTGCACCGCGATCTCCCGGCCCGGCTTGACGTTTCCCCGTTCCAGGTAGCGCAGAAGCTCCAGGTCCTCCTCCAACTCCTCGGAGATGAAGCGGACCGTGGCCTTATCGCCCTGCGTCAAGCTGTTCATGGGCACCAGGTTGGGGTCCAGCTTGGCGCCGGTGCCGGGTATAGGGCTGCCGTGGGGGCAGGTCTTCGGGTTGTTGAGGATAGCGAAGATGCGCTCCTCAACGCGAGGCGAGACGCCGTGCTCGAACCGATGCGCCTCCTCGTGCGCCTCCGCCCAGCCGAGACCGAGGATGTCCGTGAGGAACCGCTCGGAGAGGCGGTGACGCCGGGCGACGTTCTCCGCCAGCGCCAGCCCCCTGCGGGTCAGCCGGATCACCTTCTTGTTGTCGATCGCCACCAGGCCGTCGCGCTCCATGCGGTGCACCGTAGCCCAGGCGGTGGGCGGCGTGACCCGCATCCAGCGGGCCAGACGAGCTGAGATCACCGTCTCGCCCTCGGTCTGGAGGCTGTAGATGGTCTGGAGGTAGTCCTCTATCGTCGTGGTCGGCTGTGTGGAAGTCATACGCCAATCGCCTCTCTGGTGGCCCAATGTTAGGATACACTAACATCCTCTAGCCTACAATCTCCGTATGGAGGTATTAGGCTTGAACACCACGGCCTGATGCTCACCCCTGCGACTGTGCTAAATCAGCCGCTCTTTGCCGCCGCAGCCGCCTCGCCGGCGGCGAGAAAGACCTCGCCGCCCTCCACCTTCACACGATAGGTGGGGACCGGCTTCACCGCGGGGCCACCCTGCGGCTGCCCGCTGGCGAGATCGAAGCGGGAGCCGTGCCAGGGACAGGTAACGCAACCACCCTCCACTACCCCTTCGGCTAGCGGCCCGTTGGCGTGAGAGCAGCGGTTGCCCACGGCGTACAACTGGTCGCCGACGTTGAACAGCGCCACCTGATCGCCGCCGAAGTACACGATCTGGGAAGCCCCATCCGGCAGCGCCTCAGCGGCCGCAACGCGGGTCCAGCCGTCCGTCCTAACCGCCTCGATGGCCGCACCGGCGCTTCGAGGCACCGTGTCGCCGCTGGCGCCCAGGGTGTCCAGCGCCTCCCGCAGGCCCATAGCAATGCAGCTGAAGATAGGCGTATCGCTGAGGGTGTAGGAGCTCGCCTCCGTCTCCCGCAGCTCCATCACCAGGTCCAGGAAATCGGCCGGCTCGTCCGTCTCGAAGGCGACGACGAACTCCTGGTCGTCCAGTCCGTAGGAGTAGGTAGTGTTCAGCTTCACCGACGGATACTTGCGGCCGATGCCGATGTGCTCGTCCATCATTCGCTGGCGCTCATCCTTGGAGAGCTTGTACCAGGCGCGCGTCTTGACGAACGGGTAGACGAACAGGTACTTGGCATCGCCGGGGCTGAGTACCGTGTGGCTGGCCGGCCCGCCCTCCTCCTCCGGCGAGCCTGTCCTGAGCGAAGTCGAAGGGACGTAGATGGAGCGGCGCGTCATCGCCAGATAGGAGTAAGGCACCGATAGATGCGGCCCCATGGCGGTACTGAACACGGCTGTGGCCAGCTCCTGTATCCCCTCCAGCCGGTCACCGACCTGCCAGAGCATGAAGTCGGCGTCGCCGCGCATCCCCATCAGGCTGTAGCTGCGGATCAGGAGGCGGTCACCGAACGACTCCACGGCGCGGCACAGCTCGTCCTTCGCCTTCTCCCGCTGCTGCCGCGGCAGGCTGCGCCAGGCCGGATCGACACGGTAGAGGGTAAACTTGACCACCTGCCGCCGACTAGTCGCGGCGTCTCGCTCCTGGTCTGTGTTGCTCATAGATTCCGCCCTCAATGGCTCTCGGCCGCTGCGGTATCCTCCAGGTAGAAGTCATGATCGTACAGGTCCGCTATTCGGGAGAGCTCGTCCTCGGTCAGCGGCGGCGTATCGGGGGCGGCGACGAACTCCTTGAGCTGTGTCTCGTTGAGGAAGTTGGGCAGCACGCAGGTCACCGTAGGCTGTGCCAGCACAAACTGCATCGCCGCCTGGCCTATGGTACGCCCGCTACCCTGCGCGTAGAGAAAGTCCAGCTGCGATACCTTGCGCAGGCTGGACTCCAGCCATTCCTGCTTGCGGTGGCTGCGGTGGTCCGTGGTCTCGAAGACCATCCCCGGCGTGTAGGTCCCGTCCAGCATGCCCGAGGCGTGGGGCACCCGGGCCAGCAGCCCGGTGTCGCATTCGCCGGCCACCGGGAAGAAATTGCGGGCGGGGTCCTGCTCCAGGATGCTGTAGATGATCTGGAGGCTGGGCAGCCGGCGCTGACGCATGGCCGCCATCCCTTCCTCTTCCCAGCCGATGTCTGGTCCCAGGGCCGCGCTGTAGTGGCGCACCTTCCCCTCCCCCTTCAGCTCCTCCAGCGTCTCGAACAGCTCGTCGCTCTGGACGGTCGGCAGGCGCGGGTTGTGGAGCTGGTACAGGTCTATGTAGTCGCTGCCCAGGCGGCGCAGGCTCTCCTCACAGGCCCGCCGCACGAAGGCCGGGGAGAAGTCCTGGGGAAGCTCCTTGTGGCCGCTGCGCTCGCGTCCGTGGTTGTAGAAGTCGTAGCCGAACTTGGTGCCGATGACGATCTTGTCTCGCACGTCACCCAGCGCCTCGGCCAGCATCGTCTCGCCCTTGCCGTTGCCGTAGGTGTCTGCCGTATCGAAGAACGTGACGCCCAGGTCGTACGCCTTGCGCAGAAGGTCGATGCCCTGCTGCTCGTCGCTGATCCCCCACCAGCTGGTGCTCACCGTCCACACGCCGAAGCCGACGGCGGAGAGGCGCAGATTCGTACTGCCGAGTGTTCTGTAGCGCATGCCCGCCCTTTCAGATGTTGAGGTTGTGCCTGCCTACCGGCAGGCTTCACACCACATTATAGCGAGCGAAGCATGAAGGCGCAGCACGGATCGCTTCTCCCGGCCGGGGGGCCTACGACCCGCGGATCAGCTTGAGGATACCAAACCCCCGCGTCTCGACCGCATCGAGGGCTATGCCCGCCTTCTCCACGTTGGACACCGTATCCCGGTTGATGTTCGCCCCGGACACGCGGACGGCGATCGGATTCGCCATGTCCATCAGGCGTCCAACGATGGGGTTGCGCGCGCGTACATGCTCTAGCAGGTGTACGCGACCGCCCTCGCGGACGACGCGGCGTACCTCCTGCAGGCCGTTCACCGGCTCCGGCACGGAGCAGAACACGAACGTGGCCGCCGCCGCGTCGAAGGCGCCGTCGCGGAACGGCAGGTGCTGGGCGTCCGCCAGGATGAGGTCCACGTCTCGCTTCAACCGCCGGGCGCGGCTGGCGGCCCGGCGCAGCATCTGAGGGCTGATGTCCACTGCCACTGCGCGCATGCCCTCCGAATGGTAGGGCATGTTCTTACCCGTACCCACGCCGATCTCCAGGACCCGGGACTCGCGGACGTCTGACCAGAGCCGGCGGCGGAGCCCCCCGAACACCAACGCTTCGATCGGGGCCTCCATCAGGTCGAACAGCGCCGCCTGCCGGTCGTAGCGGCGCTGGGTCGTCAGGCTATCCTGGGTCTTGGCAGACGGTACGGGCTTCACGTCGCTCATTATAGCTGCCACGCCGCAGGCTTGACACCCTGGCCTGCCGCTGCCGCCCGAGCAGGCCGAAGCGCTACCACCTCCATCCGCGGGCCCCATGATGACCGCCCGCTGAGGCTACAGCCGCCGCCGAGACGTATACTGTCCCTGATAAGCGCCGACTTTCAGGAGGTGTGACGATGCAACTGGGCATGGTGGGCCTCGGCCGTATGGGGGGCAACATGGCGAAGCGGCTCCGTGGCGGCGGCCACGAGGTCATCGGCTACACTCACGACCCGGCGGTCTCGGACGTCAGTTCGCTCTCCGAGCTTGTGGGCAGGCTCACGGCTCCCCGCACCGTATGGGTGATGGTACCCTCCGGCGCTCCCACCGAGGAGACCATCCGTGAGCTGACGGGCCTGCTGGACAAGGGCGACCTCATCGTCGACGGCGGCAACTCCAACTTTCGCGACAGCATGCGGCGCGGCGCCGAGCTGGAGAAGCAAGGGCTGCTGTTCGTGGACGCCGGTACCTCCGGCGGCATCTGGGGGCTGGAGATAGGCTACTGCCTGATGGTCGGCGGCAGCAAGGAGGCGTTCCGGCGCATCCAGCCCGCCCTCGAGACGCTCGCCCCCAAGGACGGCTACGCCCACGTTGGGCCGGTGGGCGCCGGCCACTTCACCAAAATGGTCCACAACGGCATCGAGTACGCCATGCTCCAGGCATACGCCGAAGGGTTCGAGATTCTGGACGCCTCGCAGTTCGACCTCGACATGCACCAACTGGCCGCGCTGTGGAACCACGGCAGCGTCGTGCGCTCCTGGCTGCTGGAGCTCGCCGAGAGCGCCTTCGCCAAAGACCCCGGCCTCTCGAAGGTGAGCGGCTACGTGGAGGACTCCGGCGAAGGGCGCTGGACGGTGTTCGAAGCGATCAACGAAAACGTGCCCGCGCCCGCAATCGCCGCCAGCCTTTTCGCCCGCTTCGCCTCGCGCCAGGACGACTCCTTCGCAATGAGGATGATCGCCGCCCTGCGGAACGAGTTCGGCGGCCATGCCGTCAAGGAGAAGTGACGCCGGAGCGCGGAAGGCCGCGCGCCCGCATCCAGCGGCTGGCCAGCGAGGCAGGGCACGGCAGCTCCTGCGTCACCGCCGGCACATGATAGCGCGATACCGGTTGAAGTGACGGTAGCGTTCGGCGTAGCGTCGCACGCTCAGATTTGACAACCGTCCATCACCCCCGAATACTAGGTGCTGCCGTGTCCAGACTTGCGACCCTGGAGGCCGAATTCTTTCGCACCCTGAACCTGCTCGTCGAACCGGCGGTGCGCGCGGGATGCGGATTCCCGGCCTTTGGCCTTACCGGGCTGATCGCGTTAGAGACGAAGGGCCGGCGGACCGGACTACCGTATTCCATACCGGTTTTAGCCACGTTAGTCGGCGATCACCTCTTAGTGGGCACGATCCGCGGCAACCGGTCCCAATGGATCGAAAACGTTCGCGTGAACCCCGATGTTCGCTACTGGCTCCGTGGCCGGGTTCACGAAGCCAGGACGCTTGTATTTACACCCGATGAGAGCCCGCCCGAAACGCAGTCATTGCCGCCGATTGTGCGCTACATGGCGACCAGCCTCCACTCGACCGTCGGCGGTCTGGGCGTCGCGTTTGCGATCCTCATCCCTACACGGTCAAGCGTTTAGCAGGAAGGAGATAAGCATGGGTATCCTGGACATCTTCCGCAAGAAGCCCGCCACCGCCATCGACCCCGTCTGCCACATGACGGTGGAGAAGGAGACCGCCCGCGCCACCAGCGAGCACGAGGGCGAGACCTACTACTTCTGCGCCCCCGGCTGCAAGCATATGTTCGACGAGGACCCGCCCAAGTACATAGGCGCCGACAAGCCCGCCGTCGAGATGTAGACGCGCCCCATCGCCAGCCTGAGGCTTCAGCGACTG
>CBDURB010000072.1:0-6501 GCA_965369585.1 uncultured bacterium | reverse complement strand
AAAGGGATGTCCCGGGGAATGTCTTCGAAAGCCATCAAGATATACGGCGCCACCAGATCCTGCCAGCCTTCCCAAAATCCTCGATCGCCCCTCCAGGCGCGGAACGGGATCTCCAACTGCCACCAGCGTGCCTTATGGAAGATCATTTTGGGCCTGGCGTGGTGGCGCGCCAGGCGCCGCGCCGCGGCCATCCTCCTGGCATCGGCCGCTCCACGGTTCGCCAGCACCACGAGATCATTGAGGAAGGACCCAGGTCCCAACCCCCTCCGATGGCGCTCGATCACCCGCAAGGCCCTTGCCAGGATAGCAGCGGACGAAGACGCTCGCCCGATGTTGCGCGCGACCGCCGCCACTCGGGCTAAGCTCACTGCCGTACTCATCTCGTCCTCCTCTACAGGCCGCTGCCCACGCGGCGAAAAACCCCTCTACTTGTATATCGGCAGTTTGCTGGCAATCGTGTAGCCCTCATAGATAGGGCGGCCAGAACGATTTTCAGAACTTCTTGCCCGTGGCGGCGGTTGCCCTAGCTATCGCCGGCCACTGACGCGTGCAAACGGCCGCTGGGGACTTGACTTCGTGTCCAACCTGAGTGAGTGATGTCCGACTGAAAGGAGGTGATCACGCCATGGCAAAGAAGAAGCGGGATCCTTCAGGTGCCAAGGCGGAGCAGCCCGGCACAGACGAAGCGGCCAAGCCAGAAAAGCCGGGGAAGGCCACCAAGCGCCGCCGCACCGCGGTCTCCCATGAGGAGCTGGTCCCCGGTACTGTGCTAACGGCCAGCCTCAAGGGTCAGACCTTCTCGGCGTCGGTCGTCCTAGGTGAGGAGGGCAAGCCCGAGGTCGAGTTCGAGGGCGTCCGTTACCCGTCGCCGAGCGCCGCCGGCAAGGCCGCCGCCGGCTACCCGGTAAACGGGTGGCGCTTCTGGCGACCCGTCGAGCAGCCCCAGGAGTAGCCGCAGCGCCCCCGGGAAACGGCCGCCGGGCCATATTCGGCCCGGCGGCTGCCGTTATCCACTGCACACCCTGGCATGGCCGGCGACACGCTCGCCCACACGGCCAATTCTCTCGTATTTCCTCCCACATTCGCCCCTGTCTTGCTTGACTTGTGCCCCCAACAGAGTGATGTATACACACACCACGTACCACTATCTAAATGGTGACAAGACATGAGTAAAAGACGGAACGGAAACGGCCACCGCCAGCGAGACCTGGCTGGCCTCATAGACGTCTACCTCCTTCGCTGCGAGGTGGAGGGCAAGTCGCCCAACACCCTTCACGCCTACGCTGAAACGCTTCGCCGCTTCGCCGCAACCGCTCAGGAAGAGGGCTTCCCCAGCGACGTCTCGCGCATCGCCCCCGCCCATCTCTACTCCTACCTCGGCCGCTTCACCGGCTACTCCCTGGAGACCCGCCACCGCTACTTCCGAGAGGTCCGCTGCTTCTTCAATTGGCTGGTCGCTGCCGATTACCTGAAGGAGACGCCCTTCCGCTCCCTGCACAACGTCCGCCTGCCCCAGAAGATCGTCCAGCCCTTCAATGGTGAGGAGATAGCCCGCCTCCTCGCCTGCTGCGACACCGAGACGCCCGCCGGCGCCCGCGACCGGGCGATTATCCTCACCCTCCTCGACACCGGCGTGAGGGTCGGCGAGCTGGTCCGCGTCACCGTGGAGGACTTCGACTTCGAGCGCCAAAGGCTGAGGATTCTCTACGGCAAGGGGAACAAACAGCGGATCGTGCGCTTCGGCGACCGGTGCCGGGAGACCGTAATGCACTACATCCAGCGGTTTCGCGACTCCGATCCTGGTCCCGTGTTCCGCCACTCGCGGCGGGACCAGCCGCTGCAGAACAACGGGGTGAAGCAGATGCTGCGGCGGCTGGGCCGTCAGACCGGCATGCCCAAGGTCCACGCCCACCGGTTCCGCCACACGTTCGCCACCTGGGCGATCGAGAACCAGGCCCGGGAGCTGGACGTGCAGTACCTGCTGGGCCACTCCACCCCGGACATGGTGCGCCGCTACTCCGCCACCTACAACTCGGAGAAGGCCGCCCGCGCCCACGAGGCGTTCAGCCCCGCGGATCGGCTGGGGGAGCGGTTAGCCGAGGGTGCCCCGGCCGTCCGCTTAGCCTGACCAGACAATAACCACACTTATTGATAGGTCGCCCAAAGTGGATTGTGCGACCGATTCACTGCCCGTTAAGCGCGACCCTTAGACTGCTGATAGAATGGTCTCTGGTACGTTAAGCGTGAACTTGATAACCATCAGAACGACGAATCGTCATGATAGCGAGGAGTACTGAGGTGCGCTGCAGCCGCTGCGACGCGCACCTCGGCCACCTGTTCAAGGACGGCCCGCAACCGACCGGCATGCGATACTGCATCAACTCTGCATCGCTGGACTTGGACAAGCAAGAGTAACCAGACCAGCCTAGCCTAGCCCATACTTCTAACTGGAACAGAGGTGACTCGTGGCCCGCGACGCCCTTATCCACCGCGTCAACCCTTACCTGCTGCACGGCGAACAGTATTACGAGATCCTCTACGCGTACGCCAACGAGCCTGACACGCTTCGCCAGTCTCGCATCGCCCACACCAACATCTACCTCGACCCCCAAGAGGGTGACCAGGTCCTTATCGAGGCGGTCCTCAACGTCATCATGGAAATCAAGAAGAAGGAATGACTAGATGCCGGTCGAAAATGCGGGAGGGAGGGGCCTGGTGCCGCAGCAGCTCTGGCTAGGCGACTTCGCGCCCGCCGGCATCACATGCAGCGGTACGGCGCGGGCTCGAGGGGCATCTCGCTAGCCTAAAGTTGCGTGGCTTGGGATGAAGTAGCGGTGGAGACTAATCGCGACGTGGAAGCGACCTGGGAGTACCACGAGGGGACCAAGCACTCTTTCCAGAGCGTACACTCCAGCCAGCACTTACTGGACTTCGAGAACCAGCCGCTCCCCTTCAAGATCTATCCGGGTCTGGAGCCCATCCCCCTGCCACGGGAGCTGGAACCTTCCGGCGTTCCCGCGCTAGAGGCGCTAGCGGCCAGCGCCGCCGAGCCAGAAGGCGAACGTCTCCCGGACCTGAAGCTGCTAGCGAGGCTCCTACATTACTCGGCGGGGATCACCAAGCGTATACGCCACCCGCACGGCGAGATGCTGTTCCGGGCTGCCTCCTGCACCGGCGCGCTTTACCACATAGACCTGTATCTGGTGTGCGGGGATCTGCCGGACCTGGAGGCGGGAGTCTACCATTTTGGGGTACACGATTTCGCCTTGCGCCAGCTGCGGCGGGGCGACTTCCGGGGCAAGTTGGTGCGGGCCACGACCGGCGAGTCGGCGGTGGCGTCGGCGCCGGCTACCCTCATATGCAGCAGCACGTTCTGGCGCAACTCCTGGAAGTATCAGGCGCGGGCCTACCGGCATTGCTTCTGGGACAGCGGTACCATTTTAGCCAACCTCTTGGCAATGACCGCGGCCCACGGGCTGGCGGCGCGGGTGGTGTGCGGTTTCGTAGACGGTTGGGTGAACCGGCTACTGGGGCTGGAACCGCAGCGGGAAGTAGCCCTCGCGCTGATCCCATTGGGTCGCGGCAGCCCCATCGGTCAGGCCCCGAAGGTGGAGCCGCTGGCGCCGGAGACTACGCCGCTCTCAAGGTCAGAGGTGGATTACCAGGCGATTCGGGCGATGCACGAAGCCTCGTCCCTGGCTGAGGAGACGGAGGTAGCGGCCTGGCGAGGCGCCGCGGCTGTGGCTCCGCTTGCCCCGCCCGCGGGTCGGCTGTTCCCGCTGCGACCGCTGAACGATAGGGAGGCGCCGCATGACTCCATCGAGGAAGTCATCTTGCGGCGTGGTTCCAGCCGCAGCTTCGCCCGTCAGCCGATCAGTCTGGAGCAGCTCTCCACTGCCCTGAGTAGCATAGGTGGGATCGCGGCCGACTTCACGCACTCGGGGGTCCGGTTTCTGAACGACGCTTATATCATTGTGAACGCCGTGGAAGGCCTGCCCTGCGGTTCCTACGTTTATCACCCGGACGAGGGCGCTCTGGAGTTGCTCAGAGAAGGGGAGTTTCGGGACGAGGCTGGGGACTTAGGCTTAGAACAAGCACTCTCTGCCGACGCCAGCGCGAACGTATTCTTCCTGGCGAACCTGGTGCCGATCCTGGAGCGGTTCGGCAACCGGGGCTACCGAGTAGCGCAGCTTGAGGCGGCCATCAACGGCGGCAGGCTGTACCTGGCGAGCTACGCCCTGGGGTTGGGGGCCACCGGTCTAACGTTCTACGACGACGCGGTGACCGACTTCTTCTCGCCCGACGCGGAGGGGAAGAGCGCGATGTTCCTGGTGGCGCTGGGTCATCCCGCCAGGAGGAGGTCCGGCTAGGCATGGGGCCGTTTCATGCCGGCCAGCGCTCCTGCCGCCAGGCCATCTCCCAGAACAGCAGCTCGTAGCGGCTGGAGGTGAGGAAGGCGTCCTCCATGCGCCGCAGCGTATCCTCCGGCAGGCCGGCGGCCACCCGATTCACCAGATCGCGACACCATACGGCCAGCTCGGCGAACTCCTCCGACGAGTACATCTCGATCCACTTCGCATACCTTTCGTCCGCCGGCCCCGGGCCCTGGGCCAAGCGCTGCCCTATGTCGGAAAAGCCCCACATGCAGGGCAGAAGAGCGGCGATGAGCTCCGAGAAGTCGTCCAGGGCGGCCACTCGGAGAAGGAAGTCGGTATAGCCACGCGTGGTGGGGGCCTTTTCTTCCGCCTCCAGCTCAGCGACAGAGATGCCGAACTCAGCGGCGTAAGAGCGGTGGAGGTCCATCTCCACGTTGAGGGTACTATGGACCAGATCGGCGAAGCGGCGCATCGAGTCGAGGTCGGGGACGCGGGCTACGGCCAGGGCCAGCAGGCGGGCGTAGTCGATGAGGAAGAGGTAGTCCTGGCGCACCCACAACTTGAACCTCTCGATGTCCAGACTGCCGTCCCCGATGCCCCGTACGAAGGGGTGGCCGTGCTGGGCCTCCCAAACGGGCCGGGCCAGGCGGTAGAGGCGATCCGTAAAGCGTTCGCTCATCCTAGGCGGAGGCCTCGTATAGGGTGTCCCAGTACATGACCTCGTAGGCCTGGATGAGACGGGCAGCGCGGGCCACGCCCCGCGGATCGACGCCGCGGTCCAGCCCGGCCTGGATGACGCGCAGGGAGTCCGCCTCGAACTCGGTGGCAGGGGCGGCGAACAGGTCGAAGAAGGCGACCGCCTCGGACGAGAGGCCGTGCTTGCCTTTGAGAGCCGCGCTCATACGGGCGCAGCTGCTGCCCCAGGCGGGTAGGTTGACCAGGAAAGCGGCGGCGAAGTCGGCAGCGGAGCCGTAGGCGGCCAGCCAGGCAACATAGGCGGGATAGGCCTGGCAGCCGGGCATGGGCTCGTGGGCCCGCAGATCGTCCTCGCTCATCTCCAACGCCCCGGCGAAGGCGAGAAGAGCGTCCCTGGCCGCGGCCTCGCCCTGCAGCGCCCCGAGGAAGAATTCGCGGTTGGGGCCGTCGCCCTGGCGGCTGATCAGCAGGGCGACGCTGCGCAGGTCCGAGTTGATGATGTAGTATTGCTCGCCGGCGAAGAGGCGGAGCTTCTCCTTGGTGATCCGCCCCTCCTCGACGGCTGAAAGATAGGGGTGGGCAAAGAGCTTGTCCTCCACCGCCTTCAGTTGCGCTCGCGTCTCCGCAATCAGTTCACGGGCGTCGGCCACGGGCCACCTCCTCTACAGGGGCCAGTCTCTTGCCGGTGGCCTCCAGCTGGCTGAGGAACAGGTGACGGAAGATGGCCTCCTATGGGTGTTGCCGTAGCCCTCAGGCTGTCAGAAAATCGCGCAGACATGTGCCTAGACCTGCGGTACTTGGCCCTGTCCGGGCTCCTCGGGAATCACCAGGGCGATGCTGGCGGTGAAGCCGTGCAGAAAGTTCTGCTCACCCACCGGGCCGATCTCGCCGTTGCAGAAGAAGCCGGCCGCGGGGATGGGGCCCAGCAGGTCCACTAGGGTCCGCGCATCATGGTCAGGCGTTCCGAACAGGCCGACGCCCCGACCGTTGCAGGAGCAGAGCAGCGCCCCAACGGGCCGGCGCGCGCCGAGCTCCTTCCGTGCCTGCTCCAGTAACTCGCGCAGGTCTTCGTCCGCCGCGTCCGGGTCCCGGAGCTGGAACTGGATCGTCTGGCCCACGCGGGGCAGCGCTCCCACTGTCAGCGCGCCGCTTTCCTGGTCGATCCCCATCAGGTTGCGGATCAGGAAGTCGCCTCGGCGGAACTCGCCCCGATGCTCGTCCATCGCCAGCCCCACCAGGAGGTTACCCTGCGCCCGCCGCTGCATCGCCGGCGGCAGGGCGCGCAGGGTGTCCATCAGCACCTGGTACGCCGGCCGCTGGGCGATCGCCTCGATGAAGTGACCTTGGGCGCCGGTGATCGTCCATGTGTCGCCGATGGGAGCGGCGCCCTGAGAGACGATGGTACGGACGGTATAGGGGCCGCCCAGGG
>CBDURB010000071.1:0-6623 GCA_965369585.1 uncultured bacterium | reverse complement strand
CCGTTACCGTTACCGTTACCGTTGTGGTGGTGCAGGCCGCTGGCTATCCGTTTGCGCAGGCTGCTGACGAAACCGTGGCCGTTGCCGTTGCCGTTACCATTACCATTGCCGTTGCCGTTGTGGTAGCCGTTTCCGTTACCGCCGATAGCCAGAATCATGGCGACGGAGGCGTAATAGCGGGCAGCGTAGGCGAAGAAGAACAACCCGAACGTCAGGCTGATGAACGATAAGGCGGCTCCGAGGGTGATCTGCTGCGCCAGCGTCGGGAGGTTGATCGCCCAGGCTATCGCCACGGCGGCGACCAGACCGGCGGCCAGGCGGATGTTGCGCTGGAAGGCGCGCTGGAAGGCGGGCTCCTTTAGACGAGGCCACTGCTCCTGGACAAGCCAGCGGCGGAGGTTGGTCCAGGCCTCGGCCGTGGCCCGGCTGCTGCCTCGCCCCAGCAGGGACAGCCGTTGCTGTATGGCTGCCCAAGCCGGCGCCAGCCTGGGAGCCGCTGACACCGCCACCGGCTCTGGAACCTGGGCCCGGATCGTGGCCACCAGTTCGTCCGGGGGGGTGTCCTTAAGGAGAAAGGCGCTGGCCCCCACGGCCTGAGCCTGGGTACGCCAGGTCACCTCGGCCACCAGGAAGATGATCTTCGCCTGCGGCTGCTCCTGCAGTATTTGCCGGGTGGCCTCCAGTCCGTTTAGGACCGGCATGTCGACGTCCATGATGATGACGTCGGGCCGCAGGCGCCGGGCCTCCTCTATCGCCTGGGCGCCGTTTTCCGCCTCCCCCACCAGCTCGATCTCGTCTTCCATGTCGAGGATGGTGCGCAGGTACTCCCGCAGGGGGACGTAGTCGTCAACGCTAAGAACGCGGATTGGTTTCATTGGTGTCACTTCATGCAGAGTCTCAAGACTTTGGTGCTCCTACATGAAAAGACGGGCCTGGGGAGCCGGGCAGTATCGACCGGAAGTACGGTATTAGACGTGAAAAAGACCGATCTTTTCGATCGGTCTTTAGTCCGATTTCGCGGCGGAGTTAAGCCAAGAGTCCTAAGACCTTGGTCGGACTAGCTATCCAGGTTCACCAGCCCGCTCTTAACGGCGACGACGATGGCCTGGCTGCGAGTCGAGACGTTCATCTTGCGATAGATGCTGCTGAAGTGGGCCTTCACCGTCTTCTCCGCGATATACAGCTTCTGGGCGATCTCCTTATTGCTTAGCCCCGCCGTGAGCGCTTCCAGCACCTCTTTTTCTCTGGGGCTCAGCTTATCATCGGCGTGATCGGAGCCGTCCTCGGTCAACTGCCTAAACTGTGTCAAAACCTTATTGAGGACTGAGGGATCGACCAGGGACTCGTCCTGGACCGCGCTCTTGATCGCCTTCACCAGGTCTTCCGGGCTCACGTCCTTCAACAGGTAGCCGCTGGCCCCGTACCTCAAGCAATCGAAAACATACTCGTCGTCATCGTAGTTGGTGAGAGCGATGACATGCACCTTGGGGAACCTGGCCCTTATTTCCCGTGTGGCCTGAACCCCGTCCAGTTCGGCCATCCTGATGTCCATCAGAACGACGTCGGGCCGAAGCTGCTTCGCCATATCTATAGCTTCTCGTCCGTCAGAGGCCTCCCCGACGACCTTGATGTCATCCGCCATATTGAGCAGGGCGATTAAGCCTTCACGGACGATGACGTGGTCGTCAGCGATGAGAACCTTGCACTCGCTCATCTAGTCGCGCTCCTGTCGGGGGCGTAGGGGGATGACGGCGGTTACTTCGGTCCCGCTTTGGGGGGCGCTCTGCACGTGCAAACTGCCGCCCAGCAGGTGCGCCCGCTCATGCATGCCTACCATACCGAATCTCTTCTCCTCCTCCGCTTTGGCCAGCGTGGGCTCAACGTCGAACCCGGTGCCGTCATCCTTGACGGTCACCATCACCTGCTGCTGATCAAAGCTCACGTGCACCTGGATGCGTCTGGCCTTCGCGTGCTTGGTGGCGTTCAGCAAGGCTTCCCGGACGATGTAGTACAGGCTTCCGGCGATAGACAGGGGCAGCCCCACTTCTGCCTTCGTTGCCTTGAATGCAATAGCAATGCTTTTCTCCTGGCTGAGTTCGTCACAATGGCGGCGCAGGGCCTTCACCAGACCCAGATCCTTCACCGCCGTCAGCCGCAGGTCAAAGGTCAGCTGTCGCAACTGGTTCAGGCACTTGCGGGCCTGCTTCTTGGCGCGGATCAGGGGAGCGAGGACCTGGCTGGAGTCCTTCGTATAGACCTTCTCGCAGATCTCTAGCTGCAGCACCGCCCCCGTCAGCTCCTGGATCAAGCCATCGTGGATCTCCTGGGCGAGGCGCTGCCTTTCGCCCTCGATGAACTTACCGTTCCCGTCATGGGGCTGAGTTAGGGCCGGCGTCTGCTTCACTCTCACCTGCATGTTGCCTCTTTTTAATAGGGAACTCATGGTAGTATGACCTCTCCACTAATTTGAAGACGTGTTGCCCCCCAGCCTCGTTACACGGATAAAACCGCCGGACAGTGATCCTCTAAGCCGCGACACTTTGACAGTCATGGCCTGCAATGACGCCGAGAGGCCATTCACTACAGGCTAGTCCGCCACGGGAATGCCGCGGACTCCTCGCCTACCCCACCGCCGCTTCCCCAGCAAGCCGCACAGACCCTGCCTCAGCCCTCCCGGCGCTCGCCCAGAAGCCTCAACCCATCCTTCCCGCACCGCCGCCTGGTCAGCGCCCGGGGCTGGGCATCCCTGTCAGGCTCACCATAGTCGACTTAGCGAATATGCCCGCCAGCGCCCCCGTTGACATGCCGAGCCGAGTTTCGTACCGGCAGTTGAGCCCGGTCAACTGATGGCGCTCTCAACGCGTTGTCCTCTATACTAGATTCGCCTCGCTGAGGGACGGGGAAGGGCGCCTCTGTCTGAGTGAAGATATGGAAGATTCTGCTCCCATACTTGAGGTCGAAAGCGTTGTCAAGTCCTTCGACGGCGTCCGCGCCGTTAGCGGCTGCAGCCTATCCGTGAGGGGCAGCACCATCACCGGCCTCATCGGCCCCAACGGCGCCGGCAAGACCACACTGTTCAATCTCATCACCGGTTTCCTCAAGCCCACCTCCGGCCACATCCTGTTCCAGGGTGAGCGCATCGATGGTCTGCCCCCACACCGCATATTCCATCGCGGTATCGTACGCACCTTCCAGATTCCCCGTGAGCTGAAGACGATGACGGTGCTGGAGAACCTCATGCTTGTGCCCCCTAACCAGGTAGGTGAGCAGATATGGAACCCCTTGCTGTTCGGCTTCCGCGTCTCCCGCCAGGAGCGGCGGATATACGAGAAAGCGCTGGAAGTTCTGGAGTTCGTTGATCTCGTCCACCTGCGCGATGAGTACGCCGCAAACCTATCCGGCGGCCAGAAGAAGCTGCTGGAGCTGGCCCGCACCCTCATGACAGACCCCGCAATGATCCTCTTGGACGAACCCGGGGCGGGCGTCAACCGCGTCCTCATGCGCAAGCTTGTGGACAACATCGAAACCCTCTGCCTCGAGCTCGGAATTACCTTCTTCGTCATCGAGCATGACATGGACCTGATCACACGGCTCTGCAATCCAGTCATAGTCATGAGCCAGGGGGAGTTACTCGCGGAAGGCTCCCCGGAGGAGATCAAGCAGGACGAGCGTGTGCTCGATGCGTACCTGGGAGGGCAGTATCGATGACGGCCGTCCTCCGGGTCCAGGACGTCGTCGCCGGCTACGGTGAGGTGGAGATCCTCCACGGTGTCTCCATAGCCGTCAGCGAGGCTGAGATCGTGGCCGTCATCGGCCCCAACGGCGCCGGCAAGTCCACGCTGCTTAAGGCGATTTTCGGGCTCGTCTCCGTTCACGGCGGGCGCGTCGAGCTCGCCGGGCGGGACATCACTAACATGGCCCCGAACAGAATTGTCCAGAGCGGCATGTCCTACGTGCCCCAGACCGAGAACGTCTTCCCCAGCCTCACCATTAACGAGAACCTTGAGATGGGCGCATACGTCCGCCGCGACGGCCTCCGCGACCGCCTGGAGCGCGTCTACGGCCTGTTTCCAGACATCGCCTCCCGCCGCGGTGAGCGCGCCGGCAGGCTCTCCGGCGGCCAGCGCCAGATGCTCGCCCTCGCCCGCGCCCTCATGCTGGACCCCAAGGTCCTCCTCCTGGACGAACCGTCCGCCAGCCTCTCGCCCAAGATGGTGGCCTCCATCTTCGAGAAGATAGGCGAGATCAACCGGGGCGGCACCGCTATCCTCCTGGTGGAGCAGAACGCCAAAGAGGCGCTGAGCTTCGCCAGTCGCGCCTACGTGCTGGCGATGGGCCAGAACCGGTTCGAAGGAGAAGCGAAGAGCATGCTGGACAGCGAAGAAGTGGGCAAGCTCGACCTGGGCGCCTAACACCTATGTCTGTCTTCGTCGGCCGGCTCACGGATACCATAGCGACGGCCCTCGACCGCTTTCGTGCCGTCGGCGACCAGCTGATTCTGGCCGTCATGTGGCTCTCTTTCCTCGTCTTCGGTACCTGGGCCATCCTCACAGAGACCGACGCCTTCGCCGTGGGTGTGGTCACCGGCAGCATCATCGCCCTGGGCGCCATCGGCCTCACCCTCATCTACGGCATTCTGAAGTTCGCTCACTTTGCCCACGGTGACTCCATGATGCTCGCCGCCTACGTGGCCTTCTTCGCCCTCACGGGGAAGGTTGTTGGAGAGCGCACTGATGTAGAGTTGCCCTGGAGCCTGAACGATCTGCCGGGCGCCACCAGCAGCATCCCCTGGCCGGGCGAAGGCGACTTCTCCTTCGGATACGGCCTACTGCTGGCCCTACTCGTGGCCGTGGTCGTCACCGTCGTCCTCTTCATCCTCTTGGACCGCCTCGTCTACCGTCCTCTACGGCGCCGCGGCAGCGGCATCGTCATCTTCGCCATCGCATCCCTGGGCATCGCCCTGGCCATGCGCAGCCTCATGCTCATGCTCTGGGGCGCCTCGCCCCGGCTCTACGTTCCCGGCATCCGTCCCACCACCGATCTCCCCTTCGACGTCCGCATCGTCACCGACCAGATATTCATCTTCTTCGCTGCCCTCGTTCTTGCCGCTCTGCTGTACCTCCTTCTCTTCCGCACCAAGTTGGGCAAGGCGATGCGGGCCATGTCCGATAATCCGGACCTCGCCTTGGTGGCCGGCATCAACACCGAGCAAGTGGTGACGTGGACCTGGGCCATTGGCGGGTCGCTGGTAGCCGCGGCCGGGGTGATGCTGGCCCTCCAGGCCCAGCTCAAGCCGGAGTTGGGCTTCGTCCTTCTTCTCCCCCTGTTCGCCGCCACCATCCTCGGCGGCATCGGCAGCCCTCAGGGCGCTTTCCTCGGCGGGATGATCGTCGGCATTACCCAGGAGGTGACCGTCGCTCAAGACTTGATCGATATTAGCCCCGGCTACAAGTTCTCCGTCGCTTTCGTCATCCTCATCTTGATCCTGTTGTTGCGTCCGCGCGGCCTGTTCGGGGCGAAGACCTGATGAAACTCGATCGGCTCATAACCCCTCTCGCCTTCGGAGCCGTCACCGCGGCCATCATCATCATGCCCGCTGAGCGCAGCCGCGATTTCGACTCGGTCCTCAGTTTTCTGGTGACCTTCGGCACCTCTGTAGCCATCTTCTCCCTGCTCGTCTTGGGCCTAAACATCCACTGGGGCTATACGGGCATCTTCAATTTCGGCGTCATGGCGTTCTTCCTGGTGGGCGCGTTTACCGCCGCCATCATCACCAAGGGGCCGGCCGAAAGCGAGTTCATCCAGTACGTTGGCGGCTTCGGCGATGACCTGAACCTTATCCCCTTCCTCGATAGCGATCAATGGCTACCCTTCCTGGTAGGCATAGCTGGCGCGGCCCTGTTCTGCGGCGTGCTCGCCTTCCTCGTCTCTATACCCGCCCTTCGCCTGCGGGAGGACTACCTGGCCATCGTCACCATCGGCATCGCCGAGCTCCTGCGGCGAATCGCTATTGAGGAACCGGGGTTGGTCAACAGCACTCGCGGGCTACCCGGTATCCCCAGGCCCCTGGACGATCTGGTAGACCCGGGGGACTACAAGTTCGTCATCTTCGGCATCGCAGTTGTGATTCTCATCCTTGTGTTCATCGCCGTGGAGAGGGGGATCCGGTCGCCCTGGGGTCGCGTGTTGCGCGCCGTCCGTGAGGACGAACTAACCACCGCCGCCAGCGGCAAGAACGTCTTCGCCTTCAAGGCCCAGGGCTTCGTGTTGGGCGCCGTGGTCATGGGCATTGGCGGCGCCGTCTTCTCCTACCAGAGGGGTGCCATCTCCCCGGAAAACTTCAACCACTTCTTCGGCACCTTCATCTTCTGGGCCATGCTCATCGTGGGTGGCAGCGGCAACAACAAGGGCGCCATACTGGGGACCTACATAGTCTGGGGCTTCTGGCGTATCACCATCCTGCTGCAAGCCTATGACCTGCCGGTTTTCCTGGAGACCCGCATCTTCTTCATCCGCGACTTCGCCATCGGCGCCCTCATCGTCATCTTCCTGCTCCTCAGGCCCAAGGGTCTTCTGCCGGAGGTGCGGAGGGTCTCCATCTGGGTCGATCGCCTTCGCCGTAG
>CBDURB010000070.1:0-6674 GCA_965369585.1 uncultured bacterium | reverse complement strand
GTCTCACCACCGACCGGCGTCGTGCCACCACCATCGTCACCGTTGCAAGCAACTGCCAAGATGAGAGCCAGACCCAGCGCAAGGAACGCCAGGGAGACACGGCTGCGAAGAACGAACAAGACGGACATGAGGTGACCTCCCTACTCAAGCTAAAGGTTTCCCAATCGATTACAACGAACGAAATAGCCCCATGGATTGCATTCGGCCCTGACGGATATGCTACTCGACGACGACGATCTGGCCGGTCATCAGCACAGGGTGGAAGTCGCAGCGGAAGTTGAAGGTGCCGGCCTCGTCGAACCGGAACGCTATCGTCCCGCTGTCGCCGCCAGCCATGAGGTTCGGGTCGGAACACGGCTCGTCATCCCCGACCTCGCAAAAGACGGCGTCGTACGTGTTGTCGACGCCGGCGATGTGCATGTTGTGGATCGCCAGCCCGTTGTTGACCAGGTTGATGGTTACATCCTGGCCAACTGAGACCTCAAGGATAAGGCTCTGCTGGCCGTCAAGCTGGAAGAAGTTGTCGCCCATCTCCATCGTCACCTCGCCCTCGATAGGGATCGGCTCGCCGGACGGCGCCGAGGGGGCTGCGGCGAGCTGGCCGCAGGGCGGAGTCCCGTCCGCACCGGTGATTGGGTTGGCCGGGTCAGCCGGGCCGTTGAAGAGTTGCGCCCCCTCCTCATGCGCCGCCGCCTCCGTGGCGAAGGCGGCGCGCTCCACCGTTATCTCATCGCTGTCAGCGGCAACGGTAACGATCTTGACGACTTCATCGTCGATGCGTAGTAGGCTGTCCTCTATCAGATCCACCGCCTCGGTCAGGACAAAGATCGTGTCAGCGAGGCCGACGGCTTCAGCCAGCTGCTTCTCCTCGAATCCTTGGATGTCGGCGTGGTCCGCCTCTTCCAGGGCCGCCTCCCAGCCCATCTCGCTGACCGCGTTGGGATTGTCGGGCACGTCCAGGCCCGGCATAGCGCCGGTGATGAGCGCGACGAGCTGCTGTATCTGGAAGTCATTCAGGGAACCACCCTGATCCTCAGCCCAGGCCGGCATCAGCGTGCCGACGCGGCCGCAGCGAATGGTGTCCAACATACGGGACTGGCGGGTCATCAGCTCGCCGAGCTCGTCAGGCCGGTTGATCTCCTGGTTCAGGGGAAGGCCGGGCAGGTTTACGTTCTCCAGCGGCCCCAGCCCGTTCAGGCCGTGGCAGGAACGGCAGTTCAGCGAGAACAGCCTGCCCCCGCGCTCGGCGTTCTCGACGAGCTGTTTCTCCGTCGCGTCCTCGGCGCGAACGTCGTCCCAGATGAAATACAGGAGCACGCCGATCAGGGTCACAAACATGAGGCCTATCATCACGTTGACCTGCTTACTGGTGTTCATCGGGTTGCGGGCGCCTATCCTCTCCCTGTCACCATACCGCTAGGCTTTATCGTAGGGAACGGTCCTGGCGGGGTTGTCCGCGCTGCCCGTCTCCGCGACGGTCACGCCCGTGCTCACGATCAGGCTATTGTCCTCCTGTATCTGCACCTCAAACAGGTCCATAGGGCGCGGCGCCGGACCGGCAACCAGGATACCGCCCTCTTTGGTGTAGGTGGAGCCGTGACAGGGGCAGCGGAACCACCCCGTGCGGCCCAAGAAGTTGAAGTCCGGCCGCCAGGGGACGGTACAACCCAGGTGAGGACACTTGCGCCAGAGGGCCAGCAGCCCGCCCGGCGTCTCCTCCCCGTTAGGCGTAGTCCCCGGCTCCAGGTTCACCAGGAAGAACCTGCCCTCCACGATAGGTACTGGGTCATCACCCGGCGCGGGCACCAGGTCCGGGCTCACAAACACGTCGCGAGCGGCGCCGGCTGGGTTGCGGGTCCAGGCGAAGTCCAGAGAAGGGCCCACCAGCCCCACCAGGGCGAGGCCGATGGTGCTCCAGAAGCCACCCAGTATGAACAGGCGCCGCGTGACGATGGGCCGCGACGGCACCGGCGTCGCGACCGGCGTATCGACCGTGGGAGCGACGGGCTGCTGTGCGTCCGAAGGCTGAGGCTGTCCCCCCGTGCCTCCGCCCCGCGGTTCCTGAGTCTCAGATTCCATACCGTCTCACCTCACCTATATTGTCTTCCAACTGGCCCCGGCCTCTGATCCAGGCGTTGGCGTAGATAGACTAAGCAAAATCACTTAACCTTCGTCCACCTTGATCTCCCAGGGCCATATCAGGTCCTGCCCCTCCCCGCGGAAGAAGCTGCCTATCAGCGTGAGGGCAAGGTATCCGAACATCACCCCCGTAAACATCACGATCAGCACGTCACGTCTGGTCCGTACCCAGCCTAAGCGGAAGAGAGTATAGATTATCAACCCCGGGAAGATGACTATAGTTACGGTCAGCGGTATCACCTGCTCCGCCATGATAGCCGGGATGTTGAAATGCTCGCCTCCCCAGCCGTGGATGCTCCCGAGGCCGATGCCTCCCAGTTCGAAGTCGCCTATCGAATCGTTGAACGGCCAGCCGATGTGGTCCAGGTCCTCCGGCCACTTCACACCCAGGACCTCGAACTCCAGCCGTTTGGCGATGTCCTTGGTGGAGGTGATGCCTAAGTGCTCGGCGCCCTCATCGTCCCGCAGGCAGGGCCAGCTAACCCCCTCGGCGCTCTCGGCGCAGGCCGGAATCCAGCGAGTGAGACGTTCCGTGCCTGTGGTCTCTCCGGAATCGAACGAGACGAGGGCGAAGCTGACGACGATCGCGTATATGGCAGCGATGACGGTTATGCGAGCCGAATATTTCGTGCCGAACCAGATGCCCTGCATGTGCCGGCTGCGGTCGAAGTAGGGGATCGCGGCGAAGAACACGAGGGCGATGGTCGGCACGAGGACTCCGGCCCAGGCCTTATCCATGTGGAGCAGGAGCTCCTGAAGGTTCAGGAAGTACCAGGGTGCCTTTGAGGGGTTAGGCGTTACGTTGAGGTTGGCGCGGTTTAGCAGCGGCGCGTTGATGAAGACCGACAGAATCGTGAAGGTGATGGTGAACAGCACCGCCGAAATGAACTCGATGAACACGAGGTTCGGCCAGACCAGCACCTCCTCCTCGCGCGCACGCTTGGGTCGGAGCCTGGCGGGAGCTGCGGACGCCTGGCGTTGGGCCTCTACGGCCATACGGCTGCCTTCGGCCTCCTACAGCGGCCGCGCCATACCGCCGTCGCGGCGGATACGCCAGAAGTGGACCGCCATCATGATCGCCGCCAGCAGGGGCAGCGCAATGACGTGTAGCGTGTAGAAGCGGATCAGCGCCGGCTGCCCGATCTCGAACCCCCCGAAGACGATCGTCTGCACTTCGTCCCCCACGTACGGCGACGAGCCGCCAATGCCGTGACCGACGGTGACCGCCCAGAGGGCTAGCTGGTCCCAGGGAAGCAGGTAGCCGGTAAAGCTAAGGACCAGGGTCAGGACTAGCAGAACCACACCCACAACCCAGTTGAACTCCCGCGGTGGCTTGTAGGCTCCCGTGTAGAACACGCGCATCATGTGCAAGAACACCAGGATCACCATGGCGTGGGCGGTCCAACGGTGCAGATTACGCATCAGTAGCCCGAACTTGACGTTCGTCTCCAGGGCGGCGATGTCCTGGTAGGCGCGGTCCACTGAGGGCACGTAGTAGAACATGAGCAGCACACCCGTGATGGTCAGCACGATGAACATGAAGAACGTCAGCCCGCCCAGGCAATACGTGTACGTGATCTTCACGTGCGTGCGATGGATACGAGTGGGGTGAAGGTGGAGGAAGACGTTGGTAGCCACCACCAGCATCTGGTTGCGGGGAGTGTTCGGGTAGCCGGAGCGGAAGATGGACTGCCAGATGTAGTTGTGGAATAGCCTGTCGTAGACGCGGTCCTGAAGGACGTTCAGCCGTTCCCGCAAGTTACGTGGTTTGCCCGGCTCTTCCGTCACCGACATCTATCTACCCCTCACCTAGACCACCAGGCGCCGAACAGAACCATGATCCCTAGCGACCCGAAGATTGTAAATAGAACCGCCAGGAACTCATACCCCTCTGGTACCTGGCGAAATAGGATATCCAACGGGGGCATGCCGACCGGTCCTTCCTACCTGTGCCCGCCCAATAGGGCCGCTACGGCGATAGATTGTGAAGTTCTTAGCAAGCGCAGGCTAGCATCACCGCTATCCAGTGTCAAGAGTGTGTCTCCCCCGGCGCAGGACAGCCAAGCCTAGTGACGAAAGTGGCGCTCGCCCGTGAATACCATGGCGACGCCGTACTCATCGCACACTTCGATCGCCTCCTCATCCCGAACGGCACCCCCGGGCTGAATGATAGCCGTGACGCCGGCGCGACAGGCCATCTCCACCGCGTCGTCACGGGCGAAGGGGAAGAAAGCGTCCGAAGCAAGCACGCCGCCCTTCGCCTTCTCCCCGGCCAGACGAAGCGCCAGCTCCACCGGCGTCTTTCGGTTCTGCTGTCCGCCGCCGATGCCCACGGTCGCCTCCTCTTTGGCGACAACGATAGCGTTGGACTTCACGTGCTTCGCCGCCTTCCAGGCGAAGCGCAGGTCCGCCAGCTCCGCCGCCGTGGGCGCCCGCTTCGTCACCACCCGCAGCTCCAACCCGTCGTCCGGCCGGAGATCCGCCTCCTGCACCAGGAGACCACCCGAGACGCGCCGGTAGTCCAGCCCCGGAGCCGTTCCCCCCTCCGGCATCCGCAGTATGCGCAGGTCGCGCCGCTTGCGCAGCCGCTCCAGCGCCGCCGCCTCGTAGTCCGGCGCCACGGTAACGTCATAGCGCATCCCCTTCATCGCCGCGGCCATCGCCGCCGTGACCGCCCGGTTAGCGGCGACGATACCGCCGAACGGCGACATCGGGTCGGAGTCGAACGCGCGCCGGTAGGCCTCGGCGATGTCGTCATGGCTGGCGATGCCGCAGGGGTTGGCATGCTTGAGGATGACGACGGCCGGATCGCTGAACTCAGACACCGCCTGCCAGGCGGCGTCGGCGTCCATCACGTTTATGTATGACATCTCCAGCCCGTGCAGCTTCTCAGCGGCGACGATGCCACCGTCGTCTTGGCCGACCCGCTCCTCTCGGTAGAGCGCGGCCCGCTGGTGGGGGTTCTCCCCATAGCGAAGGTCCAGCGCCTTGTCCAGCGCCACAGTCATACGCTCAGGGAACGACTCCTCGCCCTGCTCGTCCGACCGCAGGTACTGGGCGATAGCCGTGTCGTAGCTGGCGACGTGCTGGAACGCCTTCTCGGCCAGGCGCCGGCGAAACTCCAGAGGCACGCTGCGCGGGTCTCCGTTCTCCTTGCGCCCGGACGGGCGGGCGTCTGCCCGCAGGTGGTCTAACGCCTGGGCGTAATCGGACGGGTCGACGAGGACGAGGACGAAGGGGTAGTTCTTGGCGGCGGCGCGCAGCATCGTCGGGCCGCCGATGTCAATGTTCTCCAGCGCGTCGTCCAGGCTGACGTCCGGCTTCGCCACCGTCTCCCGGAACGGGTAGAGGTTCACGCAGACGATATCGATGGCCGGGATCTCGCTGCGGGCCAGCTCCTCCATCTGCTCCGGCCGGTCGCGACGGGCCAGGATGCCGCCGTGCACCATCGGGTGCAGCGTCTTGACCCGGCCGTCCAGTATCTCCGGGAAGCCCGTCAGCGTCGAGACGCTCTGCACGGCCAGGCCGCCATCGCTCAGATGCTTCTGGGTGCCGCCCGTGGAGTAGATATCGAACCCCAGCTCCGCCAGGCTACGCGCGAACTCGCGGACGCCGGTCTTATCGTGCACGGAGAGGAGGGCGATCATCGTCTAGCGTCCCTCTTCCTCCGCCGCCAGGAACTCGTCCGCCACCTCGGCAACCACCTCACCTGCGCCGCCGCAGAGGGGACAGGTGGCCATCCCCGGCGTCACCTCGTCCATACCCTGGTACGCCATCAGCTTATCGTCCTCGATCCAGATGTACGGCTTCTCCGACTCGTAATCCTCGATCCCCCGCAGCTTATGGCTCTCGCCCGCATCGTCCACCCACATCACCTGCGTGCGGTCCGAGACGTGCTCCCGGAAGAACGTGTCCAGCGCCTCCGCCGCGCTCCTCGCCTCCACCTCCTCCTCCCACTCTACCTCCTCGTGGCGCGCCTCCTCCGGCTCCGAGCCGGCGCGGCTCATGCCGTACATCCGCATCCAGTCGCGGGCACCCCGCGGCATCCGCTCGACGTAGTAGACGCGAAAGGTGGGCATGGCTACCCCCACACCACGCCTTCGCCCCGTACCACCTCGCCCGCCACGAATCCGCCTGAGGCGGACGGGAGCTGCGAGCGTACGGCCTCGGCGTCCGCGGCGGCCACCGCCAGCACGATGCCAAGCCCCATGTTGAACGTGCGGTACATCTCTTCCTCGGCGATGTTGCCCCGCTCCTGGATCAGCCGGAACAGCGGCGGTACCTCCCAGGCGCTCTTATCGATGCGGGCGCCGAGCCCCTCAGGCAGGACACGGGGGACGTTGCCGGGGATGCCGCCGCCGGTGATGTGGGCGATGCCCCTGAGCTGCGTCTGGACAGGCTTCAGGTCGCGGTAATAGCAGAGGTGCGGCGCCAGCAGCGCCTCCCCCAGGGTGCCGCCCAGGCTGGGGTAGGTGCGGTTCAGCCGCTCGCTCTCCTCCTCCACGTCACCGCCGAGGCCCACTTCGAACAGCTTG
>CBDURB010000069.1:0-6879 GCA_965369585.1 uncultured bacterium | reverse complement strand
CGCCCCGCCGATGTTGATGTTGGCGCTTTCGCTCGCTTGGCCCGCGAAATCCACGGCGCTGATGCCTACGGCTATGATGTCAGCGTAGCCAACAGCTTTTTGACCGTCATTCACCGCCTGAAAATTGAACCGCAGCAGAATCGTCTCGTTGTCTCCGCTAGATTGGTTCTCGAGCTTCAGCAAGAACGGGATGATATCGCCATCGGTGAACGTGACGATGTCGCCGCCGCAGCTGTAGTCGGCCGCCTCGAGCTCCTCCCTCACCCCATCACTGGAGATGCTCCGAGCATCATACTGAACGCCACTCCCCGCGTCGTCTCCCGTGGTGTGGTCGTAGGTGTCCTCGCCGGCAGCGATGAAGTCGAGCTGGTAGTCGGTGCTGGGCTGGCTGGCGCTGGCCGGTTCCGCACCGGGCCCGCCGCCCGGTCCGCCGATCAGCAAGACGGCCAGGGCGAAAACCGAAACGACGATAGCGCCTACCGTAGGCATAAGCCAGCGCATCCCAGAACCCTCTCTAAAGACGGTCATATTCCACTCTCCCTATGTACTGTCATTATGTACAACAAGGTTGGCCGTTCGTCGTTACAGCTGGAACAAGCGGTGATGCCGGGCAGGATGTGTTCCGGATTACCCTCCCTGTTTGGACCCGTCACTATCTATCCCTCCCTGGCTGAGTGCACCCTACGTAGCGTCTCCGTAGAGGTCTAGGGCTGCCTCAGCGCCGTGGCCGTTACGCGGATACCTCGCCGGGTCGCCCACGTAGCTGCACACGCAGGGGCCGCCTCTGACGCAGCCCTGGCAGCAATAGACGAAGCCCTCCACGATGAGAGATAGCTTCTCAAGCTGGATATCGCACGAGGCGCACCTTTTGGGCTCGTCCATTTTGTCCGGCGCTTCCCTTCCTGTTGTCCCCAAAGGGGGCTGGTCCTTTTTCTCCCTACCCCAACTATGCAGGGACACCGTTAACAGAACGGTGAATTGCTACAGGACGACGGTTAAGGATTGGTAAATGCGCGCAAGCAGGTTGGCGCGGGGAAGAGGCTAGGCGACGGCGACGAACTTGTAGCCGACGCCGCGCTCGCTGACGATGCGGCCTGTGGTCTCAGGGTCCCCCTCCAGCTTCTGCCGGAGGCGTCGGACGTAGACCTTCAAGTAATCGATCTCGTCAGCGTACTCACGCCCCCAGACTTTGGCCAAGAGCGTGTGGTGGGGAAGCACCCGACCGGCGTTGCGGGTCAGGTGGTAGAGAAGGGAGTACTCTGTGGGCGTTAGCCGCACAGCCTGGCCGCGAATGGTCACCGAACGGCTGGCGAAGTCGATACGCAGGTCGCCTGACTCGAACACCTCGCCAACGGCAGGGAGCTGGCTCTCATAGCGACGGAGGACAGCGCGAACGCGGGCCAGCAGCTCGATGTGGCTGAAGGGCTTGGTTATGTAATCGTCTGCGCCCATCTCCAGACCGCGCACCTTGTCTATCTCGCCGCCACGGGCGGTGAGCATGACGATGGGCACGTCTGAGAAGCGCCGGATCTCCTGACAGATCTGAAAGCCGTCGGTGTCGGGGAGCATGATGTCAAGGAGGATGATGTCCGGCTTCTCTTCCTCGACAAGACGCAACCCCTCATCACCGTTGGTGGCCGAAGCGATTTCGGCCTCCGGCCAGCGCAGGCTGAAGCAGAGATCCACAACCTCAATAACGTCCGGTTCATCGTCTATGATCAGTACTTTCATCGCTGCTCCAAAAGGCAAGCTACGTTAGTGCCTTCATCCAACAGTAAAGATTGTTGACCCCCCCATGTTGTTACACAATATGACGCGCGGACTCACGCCAGTATGGTGAGCTACCGCCTCCGCATCTGTACAAGAGGTCAAGCTTGGCGAGATCATGGCGAGAGCGGCCTGGCACACTTATGTCAGACAGAAGAGCGAAAATAGGAGGCGAGGCTAATGTCTACGAAAGTCATTGTTATGGTGTCCGACAGGGATAACGCCAAGCGGGGTGAGATTACCGTGGTGGACAACCCCCGCACGGCAGCGCATCTAGTGGAGACGCTGTTGGAGGCCGGGTTTCAGCAGGAGCAGATCAATCTGTACAGCGGCGACGAGGCTGAGATGCGCATCAGCTCTAGACCGATAGTCGCGCTGGTGGACGGTTCTTCGACGCCCACGGCTCGGGAGCCGGTAGAGTCCTATGCGACCACAGCGAAGTCAGCTGACGAAGAGGCCACGCCGTTCGTGAAGGACGGGGTCAGGTTCTCGTCCCTGTTCCGGCCGGCTAATCTAGACGTCCCGAAGGACGGCTACGCTCCGGCGCTGCGCGGTGCACAGTAGCCGGGTTTGCCTATATTAATTCGCAGGTAGATCAGCCAAGGCGATCACGAGCCTTCTTCGGCGGCATCTGAGCCCGGGACGGCGTCGCTCGAGTGACCGTTGGAGCGGATGCACACGTGGCCGGTCCGATCGATGGGGAGGCCGCAGAGCGGACAGATGGGCCGCCCCTCAGCGATGATTGCGTCCAGCTGCTCCATGAGGGACGCGGACAGATCCAGCGCTAGCTGCAGGCGCAGGGCCGGATCATCGCCCTTCTCTAACTCGCCGATCTGGAGCACGATGTTCCCGCTGGACGTGTCGAATCCGATGCCGATGCTGCCAACCCGAAAGTCATGCTCGGCCGTTTCCGGGAATTCGCGGACCTCCGCCGCTCGCGGCCCTTTCGCGTATCCAACTTGCGACATCACCTGCCTGAACGCCAGGCTGAGCGCGCGCAGGTGCTCCTTCTCCAGCCAGAGCGACGCCGACTGCGACGCGGACCCGAGTATGCGCAGGCGGAAGGTGCGCTGGCCGGGTTCGCCAAACGACTGGGCGCTGACGGCCCGCGCCACACCGAAATCAACAGTCATGGTTCGTCCATCGTAGTCCCAACTCACGGAAGCGGACATCTGCCGCTCGCTCAACCAAGAGTGGCACGCTCGCATTCTAGCAGACGCGCCCGGGCCGAACGTTTTCGGGCGAAGTTCTGCCGCTAGCGGCGCCTCACCACTGGACGAACATGGGCATGACCACGTGGAGGTAGTTCTCCACGCCGACGGGGCGGATGACGCCTGGGCTGGAGGAGGTGCTGGTCTCCAGCGCCACCTGGGAGCAGTCCAGCACCTGTAGGACGTCCTGCAGGTACTTGCTGTTGAAGGCGATCTTGGACCCCTCCCCCTCGATCTTGACGTCCATCTCCCCGCGGTGCTCGCCGATCTCCTCGGCGCGGGCGGAGACGATCATCTTTCCCGGCGCCACGTCCTCGCCCGGCTGAATCTGGATACGGACGATGCCGGAGCCGTCGCGGGCGAAGATGGCGGCGATGCGGGTCTCCTGGAGGAACTGCCGCATGTCGATGAGGGCGCGGGTGGTGTAGCTGGAGGGGATGAGCTGCGAGTAGTTGGGGAAGGTGCCCTGGATGAGGGTGGCCACCATCTCCACCGACTTGAGCCGCAGCAGCACCTGGGAACGGGCGCTGTTGACGGCCAGCTCCAACGGCTCCTCTTCCTCCGCCAGCAGCCGCATCAGCTCACGCATGGCGCGGGCGGGTATGATCATCTCTACCTTCTCCGGCACGTCCTGGTCCAGGGCCAGCTTATAGACGGCGAGACGGAAGCCATCAGCGGCGGCGAGGGTGATCTCGGAGTCTTCAAGGAGGGTATGGATGCCGGTGAGGACGGGGCGGGTGTCATCGATGGCGGCGGCGAACTCGACATGCTCGACGGCGGTGCGCAGCGCCTTGGGGTCCAGCTTGAGGCGAAAGCCGTCGTCCACGGATGGCACCGGCGGGAAGTCCGCGGCGTCCATGCCGGCGACGGAGGCCTCGTTGCGGGCGCAGCTGAGGTTGAGCTGACGCCCGCGCGACGTCAGCGACAGGTCGATACGCTCGTTTGGGAGGGAGGTGACGAAATCGGTGATCAGGCGAGCGGGGACGGTGATCTCGCCCTCCTCCTCAACCTGGGCGCCGATCCAGCAGGTGATGGCGATCTCCAGGTTGGTGGCGACCAGCTTGAGGCGACCTTCGTCGCTGGCGAGAAGGACGTGGGAGGCCTGGGGAAGGGTGCTGCGCGTGCCAACCGCCCTGCCCACGATGGACAGTCCCTTGGCGAGGTTCTCCTGGAGGCAAGATATCTTCATAGTGTCACCTACTTAATCGCTTATACAGTATCGGGGCGCGAGGTCGCACAGTAGTATACCGCCTGCCCTTGGGGTTGACAACATCCGCCGGTCTCTAGCCGCCGCGGGCCAGGGATTCCCGCGCCGCCTCGAACGTCGCCCTCAGCTCGTCGTCAGTGTGAGCGAGGGAGACGAACATCGCCTCGAACTGTGAGGGGGGCAGGAAGACGCCGCGAGAGAGCATCTGGCGGAAGAAGGCGGCGTAGCGATCGGTGTCGGAGCGCTTGGCGGAGGCGAAGTCGGTGACGGGGGTGTCGGTGAAGAAGATGGTGAGCAGGGAGCCGGCGCGGTTGATGCGGACGGGGGTAGCGGTCTCCTCGGCAGCGCGGCGGAGGCCGTCCTCAAGGAAGATGGCGCCGATCTCCAGGCGTGGGTAGGCGGCCTCATCGGCCAGGACACCCAGGGTGGCGATGCCGGCGGCCATGGCGAGGGGGTTGCCGGCCAGAGTGCCGGCCTGGTAGACGGGGCCCTGAGGCGCCACCATCTCCATGATCTCGCGCCGGCCGCCGTAGGCGCCGATGGGCAGACCGCCGCCGATGATCTTCCCCAGGCAGGTCAGGTCCGGCTCAATGCCGAACATCGTCTGGACGCCACCGTAATGGAGGCGGAAACCGGTGATCACTTCGTCGAAGAGAAGGAGCGAGCCGTGCTCACGGGTGAGCTCACGCAGCCGCTGGAGGAAGCCGGGCGCGGGCGGCACGACGCCCATGTTGCCGGCGATGGGCTCCACGATGACGGCGGCGATCTCCTCCGGATGCTCATCGAAAAGGTGGCGGAAGGCCTCCTCATCGTTGAAGGGGACGACGAGCGTCTGGGCGGCGTACGATTCGGGGACGCCGGGGCTATCGGGCAGACCAAGGGTGGCCTGGCCGGAGCCGGCCTTGGCCAGCAGGCCATCGGCGTGGCCGTGATAGCAACCCTCAAACTTGACGATTTTGTCGCGGCCGGTGAAGGCGCGGGCGAGGCGGAGGGCGGACATGGTGGCCTCTGTGCCGGAGCTGACGAAGCGGAGCATCTCGACGGAGGGGATGGCGTCGCAGATGGTGCGGGCGAGCTCGACCTCCAGCTCCGTGGTGGCGCCGTAGGCGGTGCCGCGTTCGATGGCGAGCGTGAGCACGTCGGTGACGGCGGGATGAGCGTGACCGAGGATGAGAGGGCCGAAGGCGGCGACGTAGTCGATGTAGGCGTTGCCGTCGACATCGAACACGCGGGGGCCTTGCCCGTAGGCGATGATGGGCGGCCGGCCGCCGACGGCCTTGAAGGCGCGGACGGGGCTGGAGACGCCGCCGGGCATATGGCGCCGGGCGAGGTCGTGCAATTGGCGGGAGCGGCGGTGGCGCGCGTCGCCCCCGGCAGCCGAAGCGTTCGCAGGGGAGGCGTCGGGGAGAAGCACTGGAAGAAGCTCCATGAGGTTGCGGACGCGGATATCCGGCGGCGGCACCTTGCGAGGACGCCTGGCCCCGACGCGGTTCACCCAGGCTACCTTGAGACCGGCCTGGCGCGGGCCGAGGAGATCCGGGATAGGGTTGTCCCCCACGTAGAGGACCTGCTCTGGTCTGAGGCCAAGCCGATCGGTGAGGTGGTGGAAGATGGCCGGGTCCGGCTTGATGGCGCCCGCCTGCTCCGATGAAACGACCGTGTCGAAGTGGAGGTCGTTACGACGGAGGGCGGCGGTCAGAAAATCGTCATCGGAGTTGGAGAGGACGGCGAGACGATAGCGGGAGCGGAGCGCCTCCAGCACCGGGTAGACCTCCGGGAAGGCGGGGGCGGACGCCAGCTTCTCGCGGAAGTACTCGGCGGCGGCCCAGCTATCGCCGGTTAGCTTGAGCTGCTTGAATACCTTCTCGAACTGGAGGGCCCACGCTTCGTCGTAGCGGCGGTAGACGGGCTCGCGGTGGTTCTCGGAGCGGAAGTGGAGGGAGGCGCGGAGGAAGCGACGCCACATGTCGGCGGCGTCGGCGTCCAGCCCCTGGAGGGCGCAGATTTCGGCGCAGGTGACGATGAAGTCCGGCTCCATGAAGTCGAACAGCGTGCCATAGCCATCGAAGGCGATGGCCTTGATGTCGGCCACGGAGAATTTGGCCGCGGATGGGCGCGGCGTCCTCACACGAGCCAGCGGGCGGCCTCCTTGGCGTGGTAGGTGATGATGATGTCCGCGCCGGCGCGCCTGATGGCGGTGAGGATCTCCAGCGTCGCCAGCCGCTCGTCGAGGTAGCCGGCGGCGGCCGCGGCCTTCACCCTCGCGGACTCGCCGCTGACGGTGTAGGCGGCCAGCGGCAGGTCGAACCGCTCGCGGGCGCGGGCGATGAGGTCGAGGTTGGGGAGCGCGGGCTTGACGATGACGATGTCGGCGCCCTCCTCGATGTCGGCCTCGATCTCGCGCATCGCCTCGCGGGCGTTGGCGGGGTCCATCTGATAGCCGCGACGGTCGCCGAACTGGGGGGCGGACTCGGCGGCGACGCGGAAGGGGCCGTAGAAGGCAGATGCCTGCTTGGCGGCGTAGGACATGATCGACATGGCGGCGAACCCGGCCTCGTCCAGGGCGACGCGGATGGCGGCGACGCGGCCGTCCATCATGTCCGAGGGAGCGACGATGTCGGCGCCGGCCTGGGCGTGGGAGACGGCGGTGCGGGCGAGCAGGGGGAGGGTCTGGTCGTTATCGACCTCACCCTG